>CAKMMH010000007.1 GCA_927798255.1 uncultured bacterium
TATCTCTAAGACTTTAGATAAATTGGCTATGAACTTAGCTGGTATTTACAACATGAAAAGAACTCCAGATTTAATTTTCATTATTGATGTTACAAAAGAAGATATCGCTGTTAAAGAAGCTAAAAATTTAAATGTTCCTGTAATTGCTCTTGTTGATACAAATTGCGATCCAACAGACATTACTTATCCAATCCCATCAAATGATGATGCATTAAGAACAATTTCACTTTTTTGTAATGCTGTGGCTGATGCAGTTTGTGAAGGAAAGAAAAATTTTCAAGCTAAATTTAATAGAACTGAAAATATGCAATAATTGATATTTTTGATTGATATCTTTTAAAGTGGGAAAATAATAAATTTTTCCACTTTTGATAAAAAGATTTTAGGAAAAAAGTTATTTTAGGAGATTTTTAAAAATGGCAGAAATTACAGCTAGTATCGTTAAAGATTTAAGAGAAAAAACAGGCGCTGGAATGATGGATTGTAAAAAAGCTTTAGTAGAAGCTGATGGCGATGAAACAAAAGCAATTGAAATCTTAAGAAAGAAAGGATTAAAAAGCGTTGATAAAAGAGCTGGAAAAGTTGCAGCTGAAGGAACAATCGGTTGTTATGTTCACGCTGGAGCTCAAATTGTAGCAATTGTTGAATTAAATTCTGAAACAGATTTTGTTGCAAGAGGAGAAGAGTTTAAAACTTTAGCAAATGATATTGCAATGCAAGTTGCTGCAATGAATCCAAAATATAATACTGTTGAAGATATTCCAGAAGATGTTTTAAATAAAGAAAAAGAAATCTTAATGGAACAATTAAATGATAAGCAAAAAGAAAAAGCTGATATGATCATCCCAGGAAAACTTGAGAAGTTTTATTCAGAGAATGTTCTTGCTAAACAAGCTTTCATTAAAGATGACAGCAAAACTATTACTCAATTAGTTCAAGATTTAAGTGCTAAAATCGGTGAAAAAATTGTTATTAGACGTTTTGCTCGTTTTGAAGTTGGCGAAGGAATTGAGAAGAAACAAGAAGATTTTGCTGCTGAAGTTGCTGCGGCTATGCAATAATTTAATGCTTGCTCTATAAAGAAGATTGCAATATAAAAGTATTTAGGTATTTTTATGTTGCAGTCTTTTTTTATATATAAAGACAAGTTTTAAAAAATTTTTTAAGGTAAATAAATTATGTCCAATTTGAAATATAAAAGAGTACTTTTAAAGTTAAGTGGTGAAGTGTTAGCTGGAGATTTAGGTTTTGGACATGATGTAAAAATTTTTAAATTTATTTTAGAAGAAATAAAAAAAATTAAAGAGCTAGGGGCAGAAGTTTCACTAGTAATAGGAGCTGGGAATATTTTTAGAGGTAGGCAAGCAAAGGATTTAGAAATTGAAGAAACAAACGCACATTATATGGGAATGCTTGCAACTGCGATTAATGCAATAGCGTTAGAAAGTTATTTAAATAAAAACGGCATAAAAGCAAAAGCGCTTTCTATGCTTTATCTTGATAATCTAATTGAAAAGTTTTCAAAAGAAAAAGCTCTTAACGAGTTAGAAAATGGTAAAGTTTTAATTTTTGCTTGTGGTACAGGAAATCCTTACTTTACAACAGATACTGGAGCTAGCTTAAAGGCTATAGAAATAAAAGCTGATCTTTTAATTAAAGGAACAAGCGTAAATGGAGTCTATGATAAGGACCCTAAGAAGTTTGAAGATGCTAAATTCTTTGAAAGAATTACATGCGATGAAGTGCTAGCAAAAAATTTAAAAGTAATTGACGCTACGGCAATTTCTATGTGTAGAGATAATAAAATGCCTCTTGCTGTTTATAATATGAAAGAAGAGGGGGCATTAGTTAAGCTTTTACAAGGAGAAAATGTAGGAACAATTGTAGAGGCGTAATTTTGTAAGTTTTAATTTTTAGTTTAATTTTTTTGATTTAATATTAGGAAAATAATTTTATGAAAGAACAAATAGATATTTTTGCTGATAATTGTGAAAAAACCATTGCTCATTTTAAATCTGAGCTTGGAAAAATAAGAGGTGCAAGGGCTAATGGTGCTATCTTAGAAAATATTCAAGTTGATTACTATGGTTCAAAAGTTCCTTTAATTCAGATGGGATTAATAAACACACCAGAGCCAAGACTTATTACAGTGCAAGTTTATGATGCAAGTTCAATTGATAGTGTTGAAAAAGCTATAAGAAATTCTGATTTAAATTTAAATCCTGCAAGAGAGGGGAATTTAATTAGGTTAAATGTCCCTGCATTAACAGAGGATAGAAGAAAGGAGCTTTCAAAAAGACTAGGAAAGCTTGGGGAAGATGAAAAAGTAGTAATAAGAAATCACAGAAAAGACGCCATTGATGCTCTTAAGAAAATGGAAAAGGAAAAAGAGATTTCTGAAGATGAACTTAAGAAAGGGCAAGCAGAAGTTCAGGGAGTTACTGATAAATATATTGCTAAAATTGATGAGATGTTTAAGCAAAAAGAAGCTGAAATAATGGAAGTATAATTTAGTTTAATTTTTTGTTGTTTTTAAAAGTTTAATATGGAAAGCAATATTCCAAATAATATTCCACAGCATGTAGCAATTATAATGGATGGAAATGGTAGGTGGGCGAGAGCTCGCATGATGCCAAGAGTTGAAGGGCATAGGCAAGGTGCAAAAGCACTAAAAAGAATTGTAAAAGCTTCAAGGGAGTTAGGGATTCGATATTTAACAGTTTATGCCTTTTCCACTGAAAACTGGAAAAGGCCAGAAGCGGAAGTTTCTTCGCTTATGAAGCTTTTTATTTCGGCTCTTAATGATGAAACGCCAGAGTTAAAGAAAAATAATGTAAGATTAAGAGCAATGGGGGCTTTAGATATGCTTCCCAAAGATGTTCAAGAGAAACTTTATGAAGCAATGGATATGACAAAAGATTGTGATGCTCTTGATTTAATTATTGCAGTTTCTTATGGTGGGCGATATGAAATTTGTGATGCTTGTAAGAAATTATTAAAAGATTTCGAAGATAAGAAAATAAGCATTGATGAAGTTAATGAAAATACATTTAGAAACTATTTATATTTACCAGATGTTCCAGATCCTGATTTTTTAATTCGCACCTCTAAAGAGCTTCGTGTTTCAAATTTTCTACTTTGGCAAATCGCTTACTCTGAGTTAGTAGTTAGCGAGAAGTATTGGCCAGAGTTTGATTTTTCTGAGCTAAAGCGATGTATCGATGAATTTAATAAGAGAAGTCGTAGGTTTGGTAAAACGGGAGATCAAATAAAGGCTGAAAGCGAAGAAAAATAGAACGGAGGGGATGCGTAGCGCAAGCGAAGCAGCCGCCGTTTAAGCATTAGGAAAAGTTGAATAATGTTTTAATATATCCCTTCAGGATATTGGCATTATAAAATGCAAATGTTGTATGCTTTTAATAATATTATAAGGGAAACTTATGAACAATCTTACAAAAAGAATTATTACTGCAACAATTTTATTATTGGTTATTATTTTTGTGTTGCTTCAAGAGAGTGCTCAGCTTACTTCATGTTTTATAGGTTTAATTTTAACATTTTGTTTTTATGAATTTGTAAAAATGTTAAAACTTCAAAACAAAAAACAAAGTGTTCTTATGTTTTTTGCTTTTGTAATTGCTCCTATAATTTTTGCAGTCACAGGAAGAACATTTGCGTTCTATTCAATTTTTGGATTTATTTATGTTTTAACCGTTGGTTTCTTTTTTTATGAACCAAATAATGAAGTGTTAAAAGCAGAATTTGAAGGGAGAGAGTTAGAGGCAGTTCAAAAAAAGACTTTTTTATATCTTTTATATTTTATACTAATTGGACTTGGGGGGTTTTCTCTTACTAAAATTGCTTGTCACAGTGAGAGTGCAAAAGTTTTCTTTTGGCTTATTTCAGTAGTTTCTTTTAATGATATTTTTGCCTACGCTGGAGGGCGCTTGATAGGGGGAGCTAAATTTAATAAATTTATATCTCCAAATAAAACAATAAGCGGTTCAGTTTGTGGAATGATTGGGGCAATTATTGTTTCATATTTAATGATTCATTTTTTAGGAATATCTAATTTAAGATATGGACTTTTAGTTCCAACAATTTTTACTGTGTGGTGTGCACAAATTGGAGATTTAATAGAATCATTTATAAAAAGAATTGTAGGGGTTAAAGATAGCTCAAATCTTTTACCAGGGCATGGTGGAGTGCTTGATAGAGTCGATGCGATTTTTGGTGCTGCTCCACTTACTCTTATTTGCTTTTTTTAATGTAAGTTTTTTAGAGTAATTTATTTTTAAGGATTATTTTTAATAATGGGAATTATAACAGCAGTTATAGTATTAGGTATTTTAGTTATTGTACATGAATTTGGACATTTTATTGTTGCTAAAATGTTTAAAGTTGGTGTCCTTGAATATTCAATAGGATTTGGTAAAAAAATTTGGCAAAAGAAAAAAGGTGAAACTTGGTATTCTTTAAGGGCAATACCACTAGGTGGCTATGTAAGTATGGCAGGAGAAGATCCACATACTGTTTATGGAGAAGAAGAAATTAATAGTAAGGAAGATAATAAAGAAGATAATGCACCAAAATATCCTAAATTTTATGATGAGGAATCTATAAAACTTTCAAAAAATGAATCAAGATGGTTTTTAAATAAACCTGTGTGGCAAAAATTTTTAATAGTTTTTGCGGGTCCATTTTTTAATATATTATTTGCATTTTTAGTTGGGATAGCTATCGTGTGTTTTTGGGGAGTAGATGTTCCTTTAAATAAGCCGATAGTAGGTGATGTGGTACCAGATTATCCAGCAGCAAAAGCAGGAATAAAAGCAGATGATAGAATTGTATCAATTAATGGTGTTAAGCCAAAGACCTGGAGTGATGTCGCAAGGTTCATTGCAAAATCTCAAGATGGAAAAGTTAATGTTGCTATAAGAAGAAAAGTTGATGATAGATTTATAACTAAAAATGTATCTCTTGTGGCAACTGAAGATTCAGCAGAGATGAAGGCTATTTCAAATAGCAATAATAAAAGTAGTGAAAGATTAAAAATAGGAATAGTTGCTGCATCTCAAACAAAAAAAGTTCCATTAATTCATGCTCCGCTATATTCACTTTCAAAACTTATAGGAATCACTGTTTTAACTTATAGAGGTTTTAAAGGAATAATAAATGGTGCAATTTCAGCAAAACATATTGGAGGCCCTATAGAAATAGTAAATGTTACTTCAAAAGTTTCTAAGAAGGGATTTAATAAGCTTCTAGATTTAATGATTTTTATAAGTATGTCACTTGCTATTATGAATCTTTTACCAATACCAATTTTAGATGGCGGACATCTTATGTTTTTTACAATTGAATTTTTAATAAGGCGTCCTGTGCCTTTAAAAGTGCAAGCACTTGCTGGGCAACTAGGTATGTTTATTCTTTTTTCTCTTATGATTTTTGCAACAGGAAATGATTTGTTTAGATTGTTTCACAATTAATTGATGTATTTATTATATGAATAGTAAAAATAATATAATTGCAATAGATAGTGCAGGAAGCATCTTAAATATTTCTCTTTATAAAGACGGTGAAATTACAAGTATAAAAGGTGAAGGGGAAAGTAGTAATAACGAGGAGCTTGCAAGTTTACTAAAAAAAATCTTAGATGACAATTTTCTTAGTATTAATGATGTAAATACTATTCTTATAAATAAAGGTCCAGGATCTTTTACAGGGCTTCGTATAGGTTATGCCTTTTTAGAAGGTATAATGATGAGTGTAAGTATTAATGTTGCAGAAATTACACTTTTAGAAGCTTTAAGGCATATTTATAGTGATGCAATAAATGAAAGTGATCTTATTTGCCAACATATAAGAAAAAGTAGTTATTTTGTTTATAATGTAAAAGAAAATAAACTTGAATTTATAGAAAGTGAAAGCATTAAAGAGTATTTAAAAGAAAAAAATTCTAAAGCTTTTGTCATAAATAAAATAGAAGATGAGTATAAAAGTTTTGATTATGAATTATTAGATTTATCAGATTCAAATTTACCATCAAAAATTCTAATAGAATATTATATAAATCACGATGTGCAAAATGTATCAAATATTACAGATTTAGAGCCAAATTATATTCAAAAAATATCAGCAAAAAAGATTAGTGAAAGAATAAAGTAAAATATATAAAAACAATATTTTAGTTTTAAAATAAATTAATTATATTTAGCAACTTTTATTTTTAATATTTGATATTTATTTTAGGAAAAGGTAGCTTTCAGAAGTCAGTCGGTGGACTTGATCCGCTTTCTGAGGTATCTTCGAAAGATATTTCTCTTGAGTTATATAGTAAAAACAAAGTTAAGATAAAATATATGGAAGAAATTCCTAATGATTACTATCTTGATTTTGAAGGAGTGGTAACTCGAGAGGAAGACTTTGGTGCTGTAATACTAGGTAAAAATGGTAGGTCGCTATTTGTAAATGTTGATGGTTACAACTTAGTAGAACAGTGTGTGCAAAAAGTATTAGTGTCTACTAATGCTCAGGTAATTACTGAAAATAAGGAGTTCTTCTTAAGGCTTCTTAACAGTAATATAGTTTCATTAACCCCTAATCATAAAGAACAACGTTATGATTGTACTTAACTCTTGCGTTATTGATGTTTTTGATGATAGCTTTAAAGCTAGTAATTAGAATTTCATAATGCATTTTACTATGGTTGTAATTGCTACCGGCATATCTGTCACTGAGTTTGCTATTACAATGGTGATGTTAATCGTTCTAACATAAGGAGTGCTAAGATGAAAGAAAGCAATCCGCAAGTTTTGAGTATTGTTGATCGCGAGATCCTTGTGGGCCGTGATTTTGAATACTTTGAACTTTGCTAAAGAATTTGTGTTGATGGTGAGCCTCAATGCAATAGTGTTACACCTTAAGAGGCTTAAACCGTGAATAAGGTTTTTGTCGTTGTTAAAGGCAGAGTAAATTTTCTAGAAATTTGCTAACAGCTTGCTTGAGCAGGGATGATTTTTTGTCCCTGCTCTTTTTTAATGAGAGATAGTATGCTTTATAATATTTTTCCAAATAATGATATAGAACTTAATAAATGTATAGAAGAAGCATCTAAAGAATATTCAGGTTTTTTTAATATTCCTAATGATGAATTTAGTGTTTGCGTTTTTTCAATGAAAAAAGAAATATTTGATGAATTTAAAAGTATTAAGGAAGATTATGTCGTAGCGTTTGCTTGCCCTCGTTCTAATATTATTTTTATCTGTAATCATGATGATATAAAAAATATATATAACGATATCGAATATAAAAAATTAATTAAACATGAAATAGTACATGTATATGCGTATATGTATGTTAATTTTAATAAGTACGTTCCAAATTGGTTGCATGAAGGACTAGCAAGATATTTATCAGGACAGATGATAAGTGGCGAAGTTTGTAAAGATTTGGAAACATTATTTAATGATAATATTTTACCAAATGTAATTTATTCAGGTGGGGGAATCTTTGTAAAACATCTTATAGAAACTTATGGTAATAAAAAATTTTTAGAATTTTTCAATGAGTTAAGAAATCTTAAGAGTAGCAATGAAGTAAGTATTATATTTATGAAACATTACAATAAAGATATTAAAGAAGTTTTAAATGAAATATTAGGCGAAAATAATAAGTAAAATTAAAAAGTCATCAGCCATGTAATTTTCTTTATCATTTTTTAATAAAATATCTTTAAATATCAATTTTTGAGAATTTTTATTGATTTTAGCAACTTTTAAAATTAATATTCGATACATCCTATAGAAGATCATATTTCTTGTAAAAGAAAGGAGGTTTTTTGTTATGACTACGTACAGCTTTTATAAAATGAACCCTAGTGGAAACACGACGGTTCTCATTAAAAATAAAGATTCAATGGATGCTAGATACCGTGCCTTGATTTCAAATAAGATTCTAGACCCATTGCATCTTGGTGGAGAGCAGGTCGGAGTCGTAAGTTATCTTGAAGATGGTACTCCAAGACTTGATATGATGGGTGGAGAGTTTTGTGGAAATGCTACAAGAAGTGTCTTGGCGCTTTTACTCTTTGAAGATTCTAAATCATTAAAGTCTATTGGTGAAAATCATTGGGAATGCCATTTGTCTGTTTCTGGGGTTAATGAAAAAGTTAAAGGTGAATGTTTTAGGGACGGGAGTAAAATAAATACTAAAGTTTATCTTTCAACTAAAAATCATGTTGAAGAAAAGCTTTTAGATGGCTACAAAGTTTTTGTTGCGTATCTTAGTGGTATTACTCACGTTATTTTGAATGAACCACACTTTAAGTTCAGAAAAGATAATTATGTCGAATTCTCAAAACATGTGAGAGATAGCTTGGAATTACAAAATGAAAGTGCAGTAGGATTAATATTTGTACAAAAAAATGATAATGGGGTTTTTATTAATCCTGTCGTTTGGGTACGAGATACCGATAGTACATATTATGAAACAGCATGCGGTTCAGGAACCGCAGCATTTGGTATAGTAAGCGCGTTGAATAACAAGAGAGATTTTAAGGAACGGATATATCAACCGTCTAAGAAATCAATCGAGTTAGAAGTTAGGTTATCTTCTGATGCTTTGTATGTTGAAAGTGTCTCAATTGGAGGCATCGTAGATGTGATAGCTAAAGGAGAATTGTTCTTAGATGATTAGAAAGTTTTAAAGGGAAAAGTGTTCTTTTGATTTTCTAGTCGTTAACTTCCATTATAAAACATATGAGGTTTTATCATGAAATGACAAACCAAAAAAATGTCGTGCTTGGATTGGGAGGCCGTGAAAATCGTCAAGATTTCTGAGGCCATTTTCGGTGATTCGTCATCGCAGTATACCTCCCTGTATGTTCTTTGTTTTGGTGCGCCACCTTACCAAGAAAAGTTTACTCATGACGATGTCATGAAACTTGCAAAGGAAAAGTGGTTCACCCCTAATTCTTCGATCTTTGCTCTTGTTGATGTGTCCACTGGGCAAGTTTATAGCTATTTGGTGGCATACAACCTGGAACATGAAGAGAAGGTTTTTAAGGCGATTAAAGATAATATTGATGAGCCTCAAAATTATCTTTATGTCGCAGAAATCCTTACTGCTCCCGAGTGGCGTGGTAATGGGTTCGCTGCTTGTCTTGTTAACAAGCTTAAGGAAGAGTATCCCGATACGAACATGATCGTTCGTACGACAGAAAAAAATGTCGCATCGAAAAACCTGTTCCTCAAATCTGGATTCTCGTTCCTTGACGGGACGAAAGAATACGTCAGTCAGCGAAGACTTGGCGATGCTCCCGTAAAAGACAAGCGGATTTTCATGGTTCGGAGGTCTCTTCACTAAGAGATCTTCTCTAAATGTTGTATCTTCTGCTTTATTGGTAGAAATCGTGACATATGAAAGCCATTAAATTATACTATCCTAGTGGCTTGCATTTTTTTTATCTAATTTTTATAAACTATGAATAATAAATTAAATATACTGGATTCTGTTTTAAATGATTTTGAAACACTTTGTTTAGTTTCTGAACTAGTAAAAGTTAACATTAAAGAATGTAATCAAGAGCTAATATATTTACCAGATGTCCTAAAAAATAATGTTGAATTTAGATTTCCAAAATATTTGTCAAAAAACGATGATAATAATTCTCTTAAAAATACATGTTTTTTCGGCCGTAAGGAAGTTGCAGAAAAATTAGATGAAATAAGCAAAGAACTACTAAATATAAATAAAGATGCTTCATTAGTGGTTTCAAATGTGTATAGACATCCAAAAATACAGGAAGTGAATTTTAAAAAAGTTTTTGATGATATAAAAGCAAAGTTTCCTTTGTTATCTCAAGATGAACAAATTGAAAAAACTCATCTAATGATTGCTTATCCAAAAGTTGCGGGGCATACAACAGGCGGGGCTATCGATTTAACTATAAAAATTGGCGACACATTATTAGATATGGGATGTGAAATTGGTGATTTTGATAAAGAAGAATATTTACCTGTAAAAAATTCCTATATTACAAAAGAACAATTTGAAAATAGATTGATGCTAAGAAAGCTTATGATTCGTCATGAATTTGCTCCATTTAATGGAGAGTGGTGGCACTTTAGCTTTGGAGATAGGGAATGGGCTAAAATTTATAATAAAGAGTACGCAATATATGATGTGGTAAATAACATTGATTGACGTAAATCTTTAGTTAGATTTTATCCAAAATGTCACTTGAATTTTTTACAAGTTGTTTCTGTAGAAGATTTTGAATTAAGATGCTATAAACTCCAAGAGAAAATATTTATAAAAATAAATTTAAAATTTTTTACCAAAATAAAAACATTTTTTTTAATTAATTTTCGATACATATATTAGAGAGAGTGTGATTTTAAAGAAATATAAAATTTAGTTTTTTCATTCAGCCCCTTTCTATGCGTAGAAATATTTCTCGCTTATAAATGGTTACAAAAAATATGAGTAGATGTTTTCTTATCCTTACCTTTAATTAATAAAAGGGTTAATAAGATATATAAATCATTAAGTGTACCCCTTAGTATTCAATTGGAAGTTACTGGTTTTTGTAATATTAAATGCAAACATTGTTACAACTTTTGGCGTGGAGATTGGCTTGATAAGGATTATTCAGATAATGTTCACTCAAGTCATATGACTTTAGATACTGCTAATAAGCTTTTTAGTGAAATCAAAAAGCATAAAATTAAAAGTATCGTGATTACTGGTGGTGAGCCGCTTCTTAATTACAAAATTGTGAAGCACCTTTTGATTCTTGCAAAAGAAAATCATATTAATATGTCGATGAATTCAAATTTGACATATATTAATGATCAGATTGCAAGAGAACTTAAAGAACTTGGCTTAAGGAGAATCTTAACATCGTTTATGGTTCATGCGAGGAAGTGTACGAATTGGTAAGCGGTGTGAAAGGTAGTTTCAAAAAGGCAGTTGACGGGATTAAATGTGCATTAAATAATGGTTTTGATGTTACATGCAATATGGTAATGACGAAACTTAATGTACATGATATTTTTAATACTGCAAGCTCTTTGTAAATTGTAGGGGAGGGTGTCGATATCGGGGAGAGGATAATACAGGATTAATTGATGGTCTTGATCCTCTGTGTGATGTCTTATCAAAAGATTTGGCTTTCGAGTTGTTTAAGGAATATGTGAAGATAACAATTCAAAAAGAAGAAATTCCTAATGATTGTTTTCTTGATTTTCAAAAGGTAATAACTCGAAAGGAAGATTTCGGAGCGGTAATGCTAAGCGAAAATGCTGGTTGGCTTTTTTTAGATGTTGACGGATACAAATTAGTTGAAAGTTGCATTGAAAAAAAGTTAGTATCTACTAACGACTTAACTGTTACCCAATATAAGAAGTTCTTTTTAAGACTTCTTAATAGTAATGTTGTTTCATTAACCTCTACTAATAAGGAATAGTGCTATGATTGCGCTCGATCCTCATGTGTTGGACATCTTTGATGATGACTTTAATGCTAGTAGCAAAAGTTTATCTTTTGAGAGTTCCAACCAATGCGTCGATGATGGTTGTGATGTCGAATTTTCCGCTAACAATCACTCTCAGACGAGTAATTGCGTTTGTCACGGTCTTTGTGAAGAATGTTGTTACGTTTGTCATAAGCCGCCTTGCGACAGTTGCATGGATTAATAAGGATAGCTAAAACTAAGTTGTAATCCATTAAGGTTTTGCTTTCTTTCCTTTATGATGGAAGCAGTAGGAGTATGTTATCCTAATAGGGCATATGTAAGAATTTTATTCTTATGTGTGCCTTTTTCTATACAAGGAGATATAATAAGGATGATTTTTCACGTATCTAATGATGTAAATTTAGATGGCATTATAGCCAAAATTATCGATGAATATAATGATTTTTTTCGAGTTAAAATAACAGATAATATGATATTTATTCACATATTGGATAAAAACTCATTTTATAGATTGAATAATGGATTAAGTAATTTTGCTGTAGGGCTAACAGATAATAATAATGTCTATATTTGTAGTTATGAAAGTATAGCAAATGAATATAATGAAAAAGAATACATAAACTTTTAAAACATGAAATTGCACATGCGTTTTTAAATTGTTATACAGATTTAAATCATTTTATACCTAAGTGGCTTTGCGAAGGATTATCAGTATATTTATCTAATCAAGTTGAAAATTGTAATATATCAATAAATATGTTTAAGCTTTTTGAAAAGAATCCGGATATTAGACTTTATTATGATGGTGCAGGAATATTTATTAAATATTTAATTGAACAGTATAGTAAAGATAATTTTCTACAATTTTTAGATTTATTAAGTAAAATAAAATCTCAAAATGAAACTAATAAATGCTGTATTAAAATTTATGGTAAATCTTTGAGAGATATACTAAAAGAACTTTTGAAAAGTAATGAAGTAATAATAAACGGGAAAAATAATTTAATAAATTCTTTTAAATCAGAAGTTTATAAAAGAGTTAATGAATGTAAAGAATTACTAGAAGAGTTTTTTGAGTACGATTTCAGTAATAATAAAGTTTTAATAGAGGGATACTTAGAGGAACTTTCAGCAAATAACAATTATTCTGAAATGCAATCTTCACTTTATTTGTTTAATCCAAGAAAGAGCTACTATAAATTGGATAATTACTTTAAATATGTTACGACATTTGCTACTAAAAATTTAATAATACAATATTTCAAAAATAATAATTTAGTCGATTCTTGGGTAGTACATGGAATCGTTACATACCTAACTGGCGGATTAACAGGTATGGATTATAACGAAAAAATTTTGAATTTATTGGATAACAGTGCGAGTGTTACTATTAAAAAAAGCGGTGGTGTGTTTTTAATAAAAGATATAATAGAAAATTATCCAAAGAGAAAGTTGCTAGAGTTTTTTAGAAGTTTAAAAGATGTTAAAACTAAATATGATATAGACGTTAAATTTAATGAAATATACAAAAATAATTTAAGTGAAGTGTTAAATGATATGTTAAAGAAAAAATAAAAATTTTAATGAAAAATTCAATATAATTCAAACACTATTTCGTTAGTGAATTTTAAAATAAAATACACGTACTAGCTTGTAAGCATAAGAAGGAATTTGGCGCGTTTCCTTAGCTATCTTGACGGATCGTGGGGGGGCTGTTAAAATTCTTAGAGTTTAAAATTGTTGGTAATTTCTTTTAATTTTCTTTTTAAATTTTTTTATAAAATTTGAAATAGGATATTTTTACGTTTCAATTTTTTATTTTTTAAAAACTAGAGTCTTAAAAGATTTTACTAAGGTTTTTCGTTAATAAATTTAAATATTTTAGTACATTAACATATATATCGGAGAAAGAATCATGACTGATGGAACTCAGACTGGGGAAGTATTAACCCGTACTCAACAATTTGAGAGTATCTGTAAAATATTAGAGGAATTCGAATATAGAGAAGAAAAATTGATCCCAATTTTACAGAGAATACAAGACGTTTATCATTATCTTCCTAAGGAAATAATAGAGTTTGTTGCAAATTCAATAAAAATACCAGCTTCTCGTATTTACGGTGTTGCAACATTTTATTCACATTTCACACTAGAACCAAAAGGAAAACATTTAATTCGTTGTTGTAATGGAACTGCATGTCATGTGAAGCAATCAATTCCTATTATTAATGCAATAAGAAAAAAATTAAATATGCAAGAAGGGAAGAATACATCAGATGATTTATTATTTTCTATTGAAATAGTTTCTTGTTTAGGTGCATGTGGACTTGCACCTGTTGTTGTTATTGATGGAGAAGTTCATGGTCAAATGTCTCCTGCTAAAGTAGAAGCACTTCTAGATAAAATTCTTAAAAAGGAGGCAGGAAATGAGTAATGAATGTATTAATGCTGCAAAATTAGCAGAAATTAAAGACAATTTTATTAAAGCTCAGCAAAATGTAAAACGCAGAATCATACTTTGTGCAGGTACTGGTTGTATGGCTGGTGGCTCAATGAAAGTTTATGATGAAGTTTGTAAAGAATTAAAAGCAAATGGACTTGATATTGTTGTAGAGCTTCAAAAAGAAAAAGAGTTAAATGAAAAAGGCGTATGGATGTCAAAAAGTGGTTGCCAAGGATTCTGTCAAATGGGACCTCTTTTATCTATTGAGCCTGATGGAATTTTATATGTAAAAGTTAAACCAGAAGATGCAAAAGAAATAGTTGAAAAAACTATTCTTCATGGTGAAGTTATAGAAAGACTTTTGTATGTTGACCATAATACAGGAAAACATTGTAAAGGAAAAAAAGAAATAGATTTCTATTCAAAGCAACATCGTGTTGCATTAAATGAATGCGGAAGTTTAGACCCAGAGAATGTTGAAGAATATATTTCTCACGGTGGTTACGCTGCAGCTGCCAAAGCTTATTTAGATATGGAACCAGAGGCAGTTTGTAAAATGATTCTTGACTCTGGATTAAGAGGTAGAGGAGGAGCTGGCTTCCCAACTGGTAAAAAATGGGATTTAACAAGAGTTGTTCAAGCTGACCTTAAATATATCGTATGTAATGCAGATGAGGGAGACCCAGGTGCTTTCATGGATAGAAGTGTTATGGAAGGAAATCCTCATGCAGTTATCGAAGGTATGATGATTGCAGCTCGTGCAATAGGGGCTAGCGAAGGGTATTTTTATGTTCGTGCTGAATATCCACTTGCAGTTAAACGTATTACTCGTGCTGTACAAGATGCAGAAAAAGAAGGTATCTTAGGTGATAATGTTTTTGGTACAGGCTTAAAATTACATCTTCACGTAATGGAAGGAGCAGGTGCGTTTGTTTGTGGTGAAGAAACTGCACTTATGGCATCAGTTGAAGGACATCGTGGTATGCCACGCCCCAAACCACCATTTCCAGCACAATCTGGACTTTGGAAAGCTCCTACTACAATTAACAATGTAGAAACTTTAGCAACAGTTCCATTTATCGTAAGAAACGGTGTAGAAGAATTTAGAAAAATGGGAACAGAAACTTCTCCAGGTACTAAGACTTTTGCACTAACAGGACACGTTGTTAACACAGGTCTTATTGAAGTTCCAATGGGAACAACACTTAGAAAAATTATTTTTGATATTGGTGGTGGTGTTATTGATGATAACGGCAACCCTTGGCCAGATGGATTTAAGACTGTTCAAATTGGTGGTCCTTCAGGAGGTTGTTTGACAGAAGAACACTTAGATATGCCATTAGACTTTGACTCACTTCCAAAAGTTGGTGCAATGGTAGGATCTGGTGGACTTGTTGTAATGAACAAGAATACTTGTATGGTAAGTGTTGCAAGATTCTTTATGCAATTTATTCAAAATGAATCTTGTGGAAAATGTATTCCTTGTAGAGAAGGTACAAAGCAGATGCTAAATCTTTTAGATGAAATTATTGATGGTACTGCAACAGCAGAAACTATCGAAACATTAGAAGAACTTGCAAAATCTGTAAGAATAAGCTCGCTTTGTGGATTAGGAAAGACAGCTCCAAACCCAGTGCTTGCTACACTTCGTTATTTTAGAGATGAAGTAAATGAGCACGTGTTTAATAAGCGTTGTCCAACTAATCGTTGCCCTAAACTTTCAACACCTGTAATTGACAAAGAGAAATGCAAAGGATGCACAGCGTGTGCTAAACAGTGCCCAGTAGGTGCAATTTCTGGCACAATTAAACAGCCACACTCTATCGATAAAGATAAGTGTATTCGCTGTGGCTCTTGTGTAAGAACTTGTAAGTTTGGTGCAATTTCAGGTGTATCAGCTTAAAAAGTATCTGCTTAAAAGGTAAAAAGTTTTAAGTAAGCTTAAAAATATCATTATAAAGATTATAAGAAGTATTTAATCTTTATAATGATAAAAAAATATAAAAAGAAAAAAAGAACAAGGAGATTTTTAAATGAGTGATGGAATAATTACAATAAATGGCAAACAGATTCCTATTAATGGTGAGCGTAGTATATTAGAGCTTGCAAAAAAAGCAGGAATTGATATTCCTACATTTTGTAATCATGCAGATTTAAGCGTATATGGAGCGTGTCGTTTATGTCTTGTTGATATTGACGGACGTATTGTTACAAGTTGTACAACAAAGCCACAAGATGGTATGAAAGTTTTAACAAACACAGATGAAATTAGAAAGCTAAGAAAGGTTGCTTTAGAGTTAATACTTGCAGACCACAATAAGTCTTGTCCAACATGCGATAAGAATAACACTTGCGAGCTTCAAAAATTAACTAGAGTAATAGGTGTTGAAAATGTAAGATTTAAACCAACAAGAAAACCAAGACCTATTGATAATTCATCTGATTCTTTGACAAGAGACCCAAGTAAATGTGTACTTTGCGGAAACTGCGTTAGAGCTTGTAATGAAGTGCAAGGAATTGGCGTTTTAGATTTTGCAAAAAGAGGATCAAATGCGTATGTAACACCATGTCTTGATAAGCCACTATCAGAAGTTGATTGTGTGCTTTGCGGTCGTTGTGCTGCAGTTTGTCCAACAGGTGCAATCTTACCTAAGAATGAAATTGAAAAAGTAATGGCTGCATTAAATGATCCTACTAAAAAGACAGTAGTTCATATGGCGCCAGCTGTTAGAGTATCTCTAGGGGAAGCATTTGGCGAGGAACCTGGGGAGGTTTTAACAAATAAGATTGCTGCTTGTTTAAGAATGCTAGGGTTTGATTTAGTGTTTGACACATCATTTAGTGCAGATTTAACAATAGTAGAAGAAGCAACAGAGTTTGTTAATCGTGTAATTAAGGGAGAGAAACTTCCTCAATTTACATCATGTTGCCCAGCGTGGGTTCGTTATGTTGAGCTTTTCTATCCTGATTTAAAGGATAATTTATCATCTTGTCGTTCCCCTATGCAAATGTTTGGTGGCGTAATTAAGGATGCGCTTCCAGGAGAGCTTGGAGTAGATAAGAAAGACATATTTAATGTTGCAATTATGCCATGTACTGCAAAGAAACACGAAGCAGCATTAGAGCGTTTTACTCATGATGGAATTCGTGACACAGATGTAGTTTTAACAACTCAAGAACTTGCTCAAATGATTGAGGGCGCGGGGATTAATTTTAAGAAAGTAGCGCCTGATAAATTTGATAAGCCATTTGGTGATTTCTCAGGTGGTGGTGTGATTTTTGGTGTAACAGGTGGTGTTACAGAAGCAGCACTTAGGTTTGCAGTAGAGAAATTAACAGGTGAGAAACTTCAAAATAGTGACTTTGTAGAAGTTAGAGGACAAGAGGGAATTAGGACTGCACAGTATACTGTTGCAGGAAAGACAATTCGCTTAGCTCTGGTTAGTGGCCTTGCAAATGCTAAGAAAGTTTGCGATGAAATTCGTGCTGGGAAATGTAACTATGACTTAATTGAAGTTATGGCATGTCCTGGAGGTTGCATAAATGGTGCAGGACAAATTAGAAACACAGACTTTGATTATAGACAAAAAAGAAGTGCTGGAATTTATAATAATGATAAGAGTATGGAATTAAGAAACTCTCAAGATAACCCTGATATTAAGGCTTGTTATGAGAAGTTCTTAGGCGAGATTGGTGGAGAAAAAGCTCATCATTTACTTCACACTTATTATCATTCTCAGCCTACAAGCACGAGCTCTGTAGATATCTTTAACACAGGAAAGAAAGAGGGAAAAGTTTCAGTTAAAGTTTCTCTTGCAGGTAGAACAAAAGAAGAAACAAACTTACTTTCTGAGGTTCTAAACTTTATTGATTCAGAAAAATTACAAGATAAAGTTTATGTTGAAGGTACATTCTTCCTTCCTAAATGGGAAGAGGGCGTTAATGCTGAAGTTAATGGAATCACATTAAGTAAAGCTGATATTAACGCAGTTAAAGATGCTATAAAGAAGGCTATCTAGTAAAATAAACGATGCATCGAAAAGATGCTTCGCTATGTGAGGGAGCGTTATCCTCGCTGTGCTTTAGTGCAGCTTGCGGTGATGCTCCCCTCAAATGCTTTACTATTTCTTAAGCCTCGTTTATTTCACGCTAAATCAAGACTATTCTTGTTTAACAAAAAATCTTTAAGACCTAAAATTGTAATCCCGTTTTCTTGGTGCCTTGGAATAATATCTTCGTTTACAATAATTATCTTTTTAAATGAATTATCAATATGTAGTAATGATTTTTCTTCTTGTTGTTGCTTTTCTAATGTTGGCATCATATAAGCAGATTGGATATAGTATTGTTTACTTCCTGCATTTACAACAAAATCCACTTCAAGTTGTTTCTTAGAATATGATTTGTCTTGGTTTTGTTCTCTAATTTCAATATTTCCAACATCAACTTGATATCCCATTATGCAAAGTTCATTATATATGACATTTTCTATTAAGTGTGTAGGTTCAAATTGTCTGAAGTTTAATCTTGCATTGCGAAGTCCTGTGTCTATAAAGTAGCATTTAAATGGAGTGTTTAAATATTTTTTCCCTTTTATATCGTATCGTAAAACTTTATTTATAAGAAAAGCATTTGAAAGATATGATAAGTAAAGTTTTATAGTTGGTTCTGAAATGGTTTTGTTATTTTGTACACTAGAAAAAGTATCAGAGAGTTTTTTAGGGTTAGTAAGTGTTCCAATATTTGATGCGAGGACATCTAAAAGTTCACTAAACTCGATTTCATTCTTTATTTTATTTCTCTCTACTAAATCTTTAATGTAAGTTTCATAAAATAATCTTTTTAAATATTCTTCTTTTTCGGTATGTGTATCATATGAAAATAAGGCTGGCATTCCGCCATAGGTTAAATATTCATCAAGAGCTTTGTTCCAGCTACCATTTACAGCACTATAATATTCTGAAAAACTAAGAGGATGGATTTTAATTTCATCGCCTCTTCCTCTAAATTCAGTTACTATATCGGTAGTTAAAAACTTAGAGTTACTGCCAGTAACATAGACATCAAGGTTTTTAATATAAAGGCAACCATTTAAAACACTTTCAAAATTATTCATAAGTTGTACTTCATCTATAAAAAGATAATACATATCATTATCTTTAATATTTGATTCTATGTATTCATAACAAAGATCGGGATCTTGAAGCTTAATGTACTTTCTGTTATCTAATGCAATCGAAATTATATGATCATTTTTAATGCCTGATTCTAATAAGTGTTCTTTGAATAATTCAAAAAGTAAAAATGACTTTCCTGAGCGCCTAACGCCACTAATGATTTTTATGAATCCATTATGCTTGTGTTTTATTAATTTATTTAAGTATAAATCTCTTTTGATTCGCATAATAACCTCTTTTTGTTATTAATAAAATTTATTTGATTGAAAAGTTGATTTTAAAGCCAAATATGACATAAACAATTAAATATGGCAATATTCTATTTTATATTTACGCCTATTTGGGCGTAAATATAAAATAGAGCCTAAAAATATTTAATAAAAATCAGTTTCTATTTTATATTTTCGCCCACATAGGCGTAAAAATAAAATAGGATATTGTTTAAAATATATAACTAGTTAATAATATTAAATAATAGTTTTATTTAAAAATATTTCATTGTATATAATAACATATCTTATATATTTAAGTTTATATTGGAATTGGTGTTTACAAGGAATTTAATATGAAAACTGCAAAAAGAGATGATATCGTAAACTTTTGTAAAAAATATTTAAATGTTTCTAGCTTTGATGACCACTGCGAAAATGGACTTCAAATAGAAGGTGCTGATAAAGTAAGTAAAATTATTTTAGGCGTTTCTTGGTCGCAAAAACTTATTGATTATGCAATTTCTAAAAAAGCAGAGATGATTCTTGTTCATCATGGCATTTTCCCTAAAATGATAGGCAACCCTCCTAAAATTGATGGCTATATGAAAGGAAGATTAAAAAGCATGCTTTCAAATGATATCTCACTTGTTGGCTTTCATCTTCCACTTGATGCACATCCAAAAATTGGAAACAATATATCTCTTTGTAAACTTTTAGGCGTTAAGAATTTAAAACCTTACGATATTGGCTTTATAGGAAATTTAGAAAAGGCATGCTCATTAAATGATTTTGTAAATACTATTAATAAAAAATTAAATACCAAATCAGTCGTTACAAATAATGATAATAGAAAAATTAAAAAGATTGCTATTGTTTCTGGTGGTGCTGCAAGTTGGTATCAGGGAGCTCAAAAATTAGGAGCAGATGTGTTTGTAACAGGGGAGCTTTATGAAGGAGTTGTGCGTTCTTCTGAAGAAGAAAATATTTCAGTAATAGGTGCTGGGCACTATAACACTGAAAAACTTGGAGTGCAAAATTTAGGAAAATTACTTGAAAAAGAGTTTGGGATAAAATCAGAATTTGTTGATATCCCTTGCGAAGTATAAAGTCAAAGAGTGCTGATTAATGAAAAGTACATTCAATGAGTAAATTTTCATTAATCAGTGTTTTCTTGAAAGTTTCTATTGCAGGAAAAGATGGAGAGAGTTACCCATATGATGCTATGATAGACACACGACATAATAACTTGCAAATTTGTGAGTTTTTTGAAAGTCGATCTTGATCTTTTTGAGGTTAAAGTTTGTTCGTTAGAAACTTTAGCTAAAGGAAGCTATCTATATGATAAGTTTTCCGAAAAGCAGGGGAAAGAGTCAGATGTAATGTTTCTTGACTTTGATGACCCGTTTCATGGAAAGGTATGGATGCCTGATTCGGAATCAAATTTAGGGATAGTCGAAGTTGCGCATCCTTACGGTATAAGTGAGATGTTCTTTTCACATATTACACCAGATGGTATTGCGTATACAGACGGCGAGTTTTCTCATTTCTAAAAAAGGTTTTCATGTTAAAAGGGGAGGTGCCTTTAATCTTTCAAGACACCTTCTCTTATCTTTTCTTTAACCAAAAAATCTTAATTAAACTCATTGAAAATGTAGATAAAGTAAATCCTAAAGTTAGAATAATTGCATTTATTAGTAGTTCTTCCATTTTTAACGTATTCATTACAAGTACCATTACAAGATAAGTTAAAATGATAATTGAAACTTTACGAGTCATGCTTGTTTCTAAGCTTTGTCTAGCTCTACTCTTTTGTTTCTTTCTTTTATTT
>CAKMMH010000008.1 GCA_927798255.1 uncultured bacterium
CAGTTGCTTGTGTGGGCGATGAATATCATGAATATGCCACCCAAAACGATGCTGACTTTTTTTCAGAAAGCAGAGAAGCAAAATGTATAAATATAGTTTCCACTCAAAGCTATACCTCGCTTCTAAATGCTGTCAGAGAAAACTCAGCAGCCAAAATCATCATTCAAAGCCTAGTAAATAAAATATGGTTTCGAACTGATGATATATTCACTATCGAAGAAGCACAAAAGCAACTAGGAAAGGAGGACAAAACTAAATATAGTCACACTATATCAGAAAATGCAAAAGAGACAAAATTTAACTATATACTTAATAACTTCAAATCAAGTAATTCCAATATTTCTGAAAGCATAAGTTCTCAAATTCATCACGACTTTATCTATGATATCAATACTTTTTCAAGAGAACTGCGAACATTTGAAGCAATATGTTTTTTGTCAAACGGATATGAAATCTTAAAGCCACAGATCCTACAGCTTACACCTGAATTCAAAGCAAATAGATTTATATAAAAATTGAAAGGAGCATAAAAGATGCTAAAAAAGAATCTAAAAAAAGTAATCATATTTACGTTACTTATAACAATACTAATTTCCTCAACTTGCCTAGCTGCTACACCAAAACTAATAAATAACTTAGAAAAGAATTTAAATACCATCAAAGAATGGATTATAAAAATATCTACACCAGCTGCTGCAGTGGCCATTGGTGTTGGGATTCTAATGAAAAAATTCAGTTTTGGAGATGAAGAGCGAATCGTTTCTGGCAAGAAACTAATTCGTAGCACATTATTTTCTTACGCATTCATACTAAGTGTAGATTTAGTTTTAAAAGCCATCGAAAGCTTATTCGGCAAATAATGAAAGGAGTAACTAAATATGTCTGGCGATACTATACAAGAAATAGATTTAGTTGAAGTGATTTTAGAAACAACAAATTCACTATACTCTTCCATAATAAGCTCAATAGTTCAAAACATTAATCCTTTATTAGATAAACTTATTTTTGTCGATAACACAATAACTACAGATTCATATTTTGAAAAAATATTTGGCACTTCTCCAACTAACGGAGTTTTAATGCTAACCAATTGCCTACTTTTAGCCTTTATTTTATATTATTGCATAAAACTTATTGTTGCTCCATTTACAGGAAACGAAGTAGAATCACCAAGCAGATTTATTTTAAGAATAATAATAGCAGCAATAACAATGAATTTTTCTCTCGAAATATGTAATCTCTTAATAAATGGTACTAATCAAATAAGTGATTTCTTTTTAAGTTTAGGTAGCAGTATTTTCAAAAAAGAAATTTCTTTCGAAAGTTTAATTTCGTGCTTAAATATCAATAGTCTAGATAACTTCAATGCTTTTTCTTTAGATGGAATTTTAAGCAGTATCTTATCTATTTCTTCTTTTTCCCTATTACTTAGCTTTTCTTTACGTTACATACTTATCAAATTACTAATTCTAGCTTCGCCATTTGCATTTTTATGCTCATCTACTAAAGCAACTGAAGGCTTTCTAAAAAGTTGGTACAAAAGTTTTCTTTCTATGCTATTACTTCAAATAGTTCTATCTGCTCTTTTAATAATTCCTTATGCACTCTTAAAAGAAGACTCCTCTTCTCTATTTAATAAAATACTCCTAATCGGCTCTATTTCGGCCCTTTTAAAATCTGGGCAATTAGTTAAAGAGTTTTTAGGCGGAATCGGAATAACGTCTAGTTTTAGTTCTGGTGTATCGGGTATTAAATCAATTTTTATGAGGTAACTATGAAACAAAAATTTATTTTTCCACTAAATTACGACTACTCTGCCAAATTTCTAGGCATAATTGAATATAAATTATTGACACCTCTATTAATCTATGGAATCCTACTATTTCTCGCATTACGATACTTTGATTTAACTTTTTTCACAGCTCTAAGTATTTTCATATTCTTATTTTTTCCTATCGCTTTACTGCTAAATTCTAGATTTTACACAGAACCTTTTTATACATTTTTCATTTGCATATTATCGCATTACGCAAAAAGTAAAATCTACTTATACAAACGGGTAATTTGGTGTGGAATTAATTCAACCTGCTTTTTATACTACACTTCTAATCATTTTATATTCGTGGTCCAGAATACATATGTATCTCAATTTGTGCTTTCCCCTTAAAGCTTCATCTTTCTAAAATAAAAAGCAGAATTCCATACCAAATTGCCCGTTTGTCTTTGACAAGAAATAATATTTTTAGATATAATATTGCCAAACCGAGAAAAAGTGTATATTATTATTTTACTAGGGGGCAATATTATGAATTTTGAACAAAACTTATCACTAATATTTGAAAATATGTCTATACCAGAAGTCTTTATTTCAGAATACCTTTGCACTGCAAATGGTGATTATGTAAAGATTTATTTGTATTGCTCTTTTTTATGTAAACACAATGTCGACATTTCCGCCCTAGACCTTTCACAGAAGCTTGGTATATCTATTCAAAAAGTTGAGCAAGGTTTAAAATATTGGGAAGATAATGGTGTTATGATACGTAAAGGTGAATCTTATGTTTTAGCAGATTTAAAACAAATCGAAGTAAACAAACTATATACACCCAAACTATCCTTATCAACAGAAGATGCAATCAAAAATACAGAAAGAAATGTATATCGTTCACAAGCAATCAGTGCAATAAATGATATGTTTTTCCAAGGACTTATGTCTGAGACTTGGTTTGCAGATATTAATCTTTTGTTTACAAAATACATGTTTGATGAAAATGTGGTCTTGTCACTATTTAATTACTGCTATGCTCGAAAGGCATTACACAGAAAATATCTATTTGCTGTTGCAGATGCTTGGGCAAAGAACAACGTAAAAACTCAAGAAGACTTAGACAGATATTCTTTATCTTACGAAAAAGCAATTCAAGTTAAAAGAACAATTGCTAAAAAACTTGGGCTTACACGAAATCTTTCTGAATACGAAGAAGCTTACGTTGAAAAATGGGTTCTTGAGTTTGGCTATTCATTAGATATAATAGAAATAGCTCTTAGACGCACAACATCAAAGACAAATCCAAGTTTTAATTACTTAGATAAAATTATTACAGATTGGCACGAAAGAAACTTAAATACTGAATCAGAAATAAACACATTTATAAAAGAACAAAAAGAAAAAAATAAAGCCATTAAAAATATTACTACTGGTAATCAAACGGTATTGCAAGCATACAAAGACACTGCAACAGCTCAATACGATGACTTATCTAAGTTTTATATGAACTAAATTATTAAAGAAAGGAGTGCATGATATAAACATCATGCAAACATATATTTATAAATTATGTATAAAGACACATATAAACGCATAGAACGTGAGTATGAGATTAAACGTAACCTTGCAGATAAAAATTATCGTGAACTAAAAGAAAATACATATACTTCAAACCCAAGACTAAAAGAAATCGATATAGAAATTTCAAAATTGCGGAATACGTGCTGCAAAGCTTTCGCTTAATCAAGATGACTCGCAAAAAAAATTTACATCTGATGAATTAAAAAAAAAGATCAGCTCTTTAAAATCAGAAAAAGAAAGAATACTAGCAAGTTTAAATGTATCTCTTAAGCCTGTATATACATGTGACAAATGCAACGATACTGGATTTATCTATGAAAACGGCATAGCTAGCATGTGCTCTTGCTTTAGGCAAGAACTAATAAACGAATCATACAGTAAATCAAACTTATATAAATTAAAAGATGAATGTTTTGAAAAAGTGAACCTTAATCTATTTTCTGCAGAACCTTCTCTAGCAAAATATAATACAGAAATATCACCTAGAGAAAATATGAAGAAAATAATAGATATATCAAAAACTTTTATAAACAACTTTGAATCTCCTGACCAGAAAAACTTGTTATTTACAGGCACTCCAGGGGTAGGCAAAACATTTATGTCTAGTTGTATTGCAAACGAAATAATAAATAAAAATTATACCGTTTTATATCAAACTTCTTCTCTATTGCTAAACAGTATTTTTGAATACAAATTTAGTAAAGAAGAAAATTCAAAAGAATTATATGACAACTTATTTAATGTAAATCTTTTAATAATCGATGACCTTGGTACCGAAAACTTAACAGCAGCAAAGTTTGAGGAACTTTTCACAATATTAAATTCAAGACTAATCACACCAGGAACAAAAACAATTATTTCAACAAACTTATCCCTTGAAGATCTTGCTAGAACTTATGATCACAGAATACTTTCGAGGCTCATGGGTAATTTCATAGTTTTAAGGTTTTATGGCGATGACATAAGACTTATAAAACACTAAATTATTTTTCATATATCTTTCTGATACTAAATCTTTTAAAGATAAGAAATCCAGCTCTTTAGAGCTGGATTTTTATTAACTATCCTTTATGGGGATAGTTAGCAGTGTTCTTGAATGAATGTTTATATCACATTTAATAAAACAACATATTGTAGAAGACTAAATTTATTATAAAATGTCCTCTGAAATTATCTTAGCGATACCAACAACTTTTCCACCATCGTTAGTTCTCATCAAAGTAACACCTTGAGTTGATCTACCTAGTACACTAATATTCATAACTTCTAATCTAATAATTACTCCCTTATCTGTAATTAGCATCACATCGTCATTATCGTCAACAACTTGGATGCCTACAACCTTACCTGTTTTTGGAGTTGTCTTATAAGTAATTACACCTTTACCTGCTCTAATTTGTACTCTGTACTCCTCAAGCTCAGTTCTCTTACCAAAACCATTTTCAGTTATAGCTAACAAGTATGCCTTTTCATTATAAATAGGTTCCATACCTACTACAAAATCGCCTTCAGAAACTCTAATACCAATTACACCTTGAGATACTCTTCCTACAGGTTTTACATCACTTTCAGCAAAAGTAATTGACATACCTTCATGAGTTACCATTACGACATTTCTCTCGCCATCAGTTAATCTTACATCAATTAATTCATCGCCATCTTTCAAAGAGATTGCTTGTAGTCCAGTCTTTCTAGCACTATTGTACTCTAACAATTTTGTCTTCTTGATAATACCACCACGTGTAGCCATAAGTAAATATTGACCCTCTACAAACTCTTTTATAGGAATAACAGCAGTAACCTTTTCATCTCCATCTAATTGTAATAAGTTTACAATAGCTGTACCTTTAGCGGTTCTGCCAGCTTCTGGCACTTCATATCCTTTTAATCTATATACTTTACCTTTATTAGTAAAGAACATCAAAGTATCATGAGTAGAAGTAACAAATAATTGTTTTACGAAGTCTTCCTCTCTAGTTTGAATTCCTGTTATACCTTTTCCACCTCTTCTTTGAGCTTTATATGTATCAACAGGCATTCTCTTAATATATCCAAAACGTGTCATCGCAACAACAACACTTTCTTCTTTTATCAAGTCTTCGTTTGTCATTTCTCCTTCTGCAGATATTATTTGAGTTCTTCTTTCATCTCCATATTTAGCTTTCATTTCAAGCAATTCATCTCTTATAATATCACAAACCAATTTTTCACTAGCTAAAATTGCTCTATATCTTTCAATTTGTTCCATAAGTTGCTTATACTCTTCTTCAATCTTTTCTCTTTGTAATCCAGATAAAGTTCTAAGTTTCATTTCCAAAATGGCATTTGCTTGGATTTCAGTTAACTTAAATCTCTTCATAAGTCTTTCGGCAGCATCATCATAAGCAGCTCTAATGATAGCTATAACTTCATCAATATAATCAAGTGCAATTCTTAATCCTTCTAAAATATGAGCTCTTGCTAAAGCTTTGTCCAAATCAAATTTTGTTCTTCTAACAATAACTTCTTTTCTGTGCTCAATATAGCATTCAAGCATTTGCCTTAAAGTCAAGATCTTTGGCTCGCCTTTTACAAGTGCAAGCATGATAGCTCCAAAAGTATCTTGTAATTGAGTATTTTTCAAGAGCTGATTTAAAACAATCTTAGGATTTGCATCCTTCTTAAGTTCAATAACAATTCTCATACCCTCTCTGTCCGATTCATCTCTCAAATCAGATATTCCGTCTAAACGTTTGTCACGAACCAAATCAGCAATATTTTCAATAAGTCTTGCTTTATTTACTTGATAAGGAAGTTCAGTAACAACAATTCTATATCTACCATTACCATGCTCTTCAATTTCTGTCTTAGCTCTTACAATAATCTTGCCTTTACCCGTTGTATAGCAGCTTCGTATACCTTCTTTACCAACAATAATTCCTCCAGTAGGAAAATCAGGTCCCTTAATTTCAGTCATCAAATCCTCATCAGTAACATTATCTTCTTCAACTAATCTAATAATCGCATTAATAACTTCTGTTAAATTATGTGATGGTATGTTAGTAGCCATACCTACAGCAATACCAGAAGAACCATTAACTAATAAATTTGGGATCTTAGCAGGTAAAACAGTTGGCTCTTGCAACTTTTCATCATAGTTAGGCATAAAATCAACTGTATTCTTTTCAATATCAGCAAGCATTTCCACAGCAATCTTTGGCATTTTAGCTTCTGTGTACCTCATAGCAGCTGCACTATCGCCGTCGACACTACCAAAGTTACCATTACCATTTACCATCATGTATCTTAAAGAAAAGTTTTGCGCCATTCTTACCAAAGCATCATAAATAGACGCATCACCATGAGGATGGTATTTACCCATAACCTCTCCGACAATATAAGCAGATTTTCTGAAAGGCTTCTCTGGTGTAAGACCAAGACCATTCATAGAATACAAAATTCTTCTGTGAACTGGTTTTAAACCATCTCTAACATCAGGAAGTGCTCTTGAAACAATTACGCTCATAGCATAATCTATATAAGACTTTTTCATTTCTTTTTCGATGTCTACTCGAATAATTTTTTTTGCATTTTCTTCCATTTTTATATCTCCTATTCCTCTACTTACAAAACACCTTTTTTATGTTATTTAATGTCACAAAATTTATCTAAATAAAATAAAAAATAATTAAAATTATGACATTATAAATTTATATATATAAATCTTGAAATAATATAAAAAAAGCCATTTCGTACACTAAAATTATACTAAACTGCCTCACAAAAAGCAAGGAAAAATACCACAAAAACAACAAAAACGTATATTTCTAGTGTTTCTCTTTTGAAATCAGCCAGTTGACTTTTTATGTAAAGCATAGTATAATAATTATGTAATCTTTTGAAAGGAAGTTATAATTATGGAACCAAAAATTGTTGAAAATAATAAAGAAAAATCACTTGTAAAAAAAGGGGAAACCTCTTTGAAAAATACAGACAAAAACACATATATTATAAAGCCAATACTACAAACAACAGTAGGGGTGATCTTCTATATAGCCTCGTTTGTAGTGTCAGTAGCAATTGGCTATACATTCATATTCTCAGTTTTTAACTAAGCAAGCTTTGCACAAAGTTCGCGCTCTATAGAACTAAGTTCTGTAGAGCCTTTATTTTTCATAAGCTCATATCTATTGATAATCTCCTTACCCCTATCAATAGTATTAGAAATAAGCGATATTTTGTCCAAATCTTTTGAAATAGCATTAACATACTTTTTCATATCCTTTTCGTTATTGTTAGAAAAAGCCTTTTCAAACTCATCGCATTTCTTATTAATTCGTGAAAGTGTATTCTTATTTTTAGTCATAACCTTTTGCAATTCATCATCAAAAGTATCACCAAGTATTAAATCAATTCCCTCACGTACAATACTTTTAACTCCTGTCGGAATTCCTTTTATACTATCAACCCCAATATTAAGTGCACTTTTTAATCCAGACTTTAAATCACTATCTCTTATGGCTTTACCCAAATTTCTAAAATTATCAAAAGTTCTAGCTTTCATCCCTATCGTATTTTTAAGTACAGCTTTAAGTGCTGTGTTAATAGTGTCAGATATTAAACTCTTCGTCTTTTCATTACTAAAACCGTCCTTAATTTTAGTAATCATATTATCTTTCAAGTCCATCTTCATTAAACCAGTATTAATCGCATTATCTAAACTTTCATTTACAGTAGTACTAGCATTTCTAAGTTCTGTACTAACCTCCAATTTATTATCCCTATTTAAACTTAACTCCATATAATTTTCGCGTAACCAAAATTACGCACTCCTTTCTTTATAAATTCTAATAATCAAGTTTTTTAACTCTTATTGAAATCCACACAAGTAACCACATTGAAATAAAATTCCAATACAAAATTAAATTTCCAATCACAGATTTAGTCATTATCTTATAGTTTTCAACATTTGATTTTATAAATGACACATACACTATAATGTCTAATAAAATCAATATAAACAAAACAATTCGTGCACTCTTCGTTTCTTCAATTCTCTTCTTTTTTTCCTCTTGTATTTCACTAATCATGATATAACTTTTATCAATCAACTCTGAAAAGTTACCACCATACAAAAAGCAATGTTCAACATTAGTAAGAAAAGATTTCATTTGTTTTACACTTACCTTTTCTTTAAAATCTTGAATTGCATTTTCTAATCTTGTACCACTCGAAACTTGAACAAGAAACTTTTTCACATATTCTTGAAGAGGCTCTATAGTCTTAACTTCACTCATAGCAGAAATAATATCATTATTTATACGAGTATGATTTTTTAACTGCAAAAGAAAGTTTAAAAAAACTTTTTCTATTTTTTCTTCTTTATACTCTGCAATCATGCTAAGTATAAAAAAAGGTAAATAGAAAAACGGAATAGATATAATAAGTGACAACATTATAATCTTAAAAAATCCAAAAGATACTGTATATGCAAAACATACACATAATACTCCAGCAAATATTACAGAGATAGGGTTTATAAGCATATTCCTTTGCATTCCACATCGATCAATTAATATATTTACTTTTTTAAAATAATTAATTTTATTTTTAAACTTCACCTTTTTATTTTTGTCATAATATTTTAGCAAATCACTATAATACTTTTCATTTTTCTTTTTAAAAAATTCTTTTGCATTGTCTTTTAACTTACTAATTGAAATCTTTTGAAGAATACTATACATGCAAACACCTATAAGCAAAAACAACAAACAATTTAATATCATAATAAAACCCTTTCTATCTCTGTAGTAGATAACTCTATCTTTTCTTTTACTTTATTTATTGCATCATTTACTTTTTCAAAATGTCCTATTGATTTTCCATTTTCATATCTATCTACTTTAAATTCAAACAAAATGTTATATCTCACATCTTGAATTTCTTCATCATATATAACTTCGGCTATTTCATGTATCTTAAAATTTTTCATAAATATGACAACATCCACAGACATAGCTAAAAGCTTTCTCAAATATTTATCTGTATAACTTTGTGCACTAATATCACGTTTCATAAGAGTAACCAACCTATCAAGAGTATTTTTACTACTATCTGAGTGAACAGTAGCATAACCTCTGTGTCCCGTAGAAACTGCATCGAAAAACACCATTGCTTCTTCGCCCTTTAATTCACCTATAACAACAACATCATTAGACATTACAAGCGAATGTGCGGTAAGCTTGGCAAGCGTAATGTTTTTGTCTTTATTTCTGTTATTTAAAATCTCTCTTTGAATAACATTCGGATGACTTAAGTTAAGTTCAGCTGTTTCTTCATTAGAAGTTATAGATAAGTCTTCTGGAATTCTATTTATTAAATTACGCATTAAAGTCGTTTTACCACTTCCACCTTTACCGCTAATAATAATATTACATCCGGAAATAATTGATTTAACAAGAAATTTATAAATATCTAAGTCAAACATTTCAATATCAGTCATAAAAAGTTCTTCAAGCGTTTGATTAAGATTTGGTCTATGTATACGAATTACTAAATTAGGCGAAGAAACATTCACAGGCTCGATTCCAGCTTCTATACGCAAATTATTTTTTCTATCACTAACAACAACTATCGGTTCTTCATTTGTAATCTTTCCATGATTTTTCAAAATACAATAACGCACAAAATTTGTATAATCCTCTTTCGAATTAAAGGACTCTTTTATTCTCTCCCAATTTCCTTTTCTCTTTACAAATACTCTATCAAAGCTAGTTACTCTAATATCAGAAACATCAGCATCATCAATATATTTTTGCAAAATATAATAGCCAAAAATTCTATCCAAAATATTTTTAATAGTAGATTCTGTATTCATATTTGCATACTCTTTATAGACCTTCTCGCGTATAATATTTTCAACAATATTTCTATTAATATCAATGTCACTTAAATAATCAGAATAGTTATTAATTAGGAAACTAATTATCTCACCAATAACCTTATCTTTATTCACTTCTAAATTAGGCTCTACATTATTTGCCTCACTTTTTAAAGGATTAATTAACACTTGTAATCACCTGTCTTTCTAGCTTATTATCAGTCGCAAAAAAATTCTTTTTAATATCAAGCAATTTTTCAATAATATTTTTCTTAGGCACGTAATTTATATTCATCAAAATATTTCCATAAGAATTAGCATTTGACTCTTCATTAAACTTTATTTCACCAACAATTTTCATTCCATCCATAGCCTCTACTATAACTTCATCTTCGATGCTTGTTTTAGATTTTTTATTAACAATAATCTCAATCTTTTGTTTCCAAACTCCCCAAGTTTTAGTAATAATGTTGATAAACTGATTCATCTTTTTTAGTGAAAGAAAATTACTTTCTGTAATGAACAAAATCCTTGTTGCCATGCTTAAAGCCCATTTTGTAGAATCTAAAAACATATTGCTACTCGTATCAATAATAATAAAATCATATTTCTCCTTTGCACATCTTAATAGCTCGTTATAGCAATCGCTATTAAGTACATTTTGACAGTAATGTAATGATGTATTACCAGTTAAAACATCAAATCCTCCAACATTTACAACAAGTTCATCAAAGACATTTGAATTAAATCTATTCTTCATAATTAATTCCGAAACATAATTTATTCCAGATTTTTTATCTGCATCTAAACAAATTTCAATGTTTTTTGGCACTTTATCAATTTGCAAAATTTCATCAATGTTACCATTTAAAGTATCCAAATCTATAAGTAAAATTTTAGAAGCACTTTTTTCAGATAAGACCTTGCAAAAGTTTACAGCAAAAGTTGATTTGCCAGCACCAGGTATTCCGCTTATTGCAATAACTTCTTGCTTTTGTACCATTTTCTCTAAAACTACGGGAACATCTTTTTCAGCTTTTTCTTTTTTTTCAAAACCACTAACCTTTTTGGGGTTGCTTTTTTGAAGTTCTATAACATTATCAGTAACATTATATTTTTCTATATCTTCGCTTACCATTTCATATTTCTTTATAATAGGATCTTCTCTATCAATCGCATCAACAATATCTTGCACTTCAACACTACTATCTAAAAAAATATCCAAGACATTACTCTTTTCCAAAACTTTTCTTAAAGCATTATCAATCTCATCAATAACAATAATAATTCTAGCAGAAGAATTTTCTTTTCTTATTTTCGAAACAAACTCCTCTAAATCCCATTGACCTTGCAAAAGTCCACTAATTATAATAGTATCTACCTCACATTTACTAAGACACGTTACAAGCATATCTTGACAAAACAAATCGTTAGAAATTAAATCATACTTAGAATACTTTTTTAATTCATTATTTAAAATATCATTGCCCATAGCAGTAACTATTTTTTTCATAAAAACTCCCCCTTAAAACTCATCACAAATCTTCTCTATCAGTACTAATAAATTTATGTTCATATTCCGATGCTTTAACCTTGACAAGAATATGATTTTTGCCAGCATACATAAGACATGATCCACGTTCGACATTTAATAATTTATAGCTTTCCATTTCAGATAAATTCAAAACTTCCTTAAGCTTTAAAATATCAGTCTCCTCTACTTGAAAAACACATTTGATAGCCGAATTATTTAAAATACCTTTTCCATACACTCCATCTTCAAGTGCAAAAAAATCATTCACATCTTGCGTGATAGCTGTCGCTGCACCACCATATTTTCTTATAGTTTTAAAAATCTTAAAAACAAACATAGCAGTCATACTATTATGATTAATAAGTTTCCAAACTTCATCTAAATAAATAATCTTTTTCCTTCCTCTATTTAAGCAAATGTTATCCCAATAAAAATCAGTAATAACAAAAAGAAGCATCGGCAGATTTTTCTCGTCAACATTATAAATATCCGAAACTATAAGTTTATTATTCAAATTTACATTAGTATAATTATTCATAAACTTAAGCGAACCAGAAATATATGGCTTTAATAAAACAGCAAACTTTTTCATATTTTTATCTTTTGAAATCAAATTATATAAATCACCTAAAATCGGCATCATTTCTGGTCCTTTAAACTTTTTATTATTTAAAAACTTTGAATCTTCACTTTTTACATATAAAGATTCATTATCAAAAGTAATTCCTTTTTCTGCATAACATTTAATAATCTTTTCTTCCAATAAGTTTTTCTCTTCATCAACTAAATCCGGAAAAATAATACTGAAAAAAGTCATTAACTTTTGAAGTTTATTTTGTAAAAAATTCTCATCACCATCAAGAGAAATTTCTCTAATGTCAAAAATATTTATGACATCGCCTTTCCCAAAATTTATAAAAGCACCATTCAAAGCTTTACAAAGCTCTACGTACTCACGATCAGGATCGATAACAAACTGAGTAATATTTAAAAGCCTATTTCTTCCAATCATAAGTTTTATAAAATAAGACTTTCCAGAACCGCTGGCTCCAAACACACACATATTAGCATTTTTGTACTTAGCAGTATCAAATCTATCAACCATAACGATTGAATTATTAAAAGCATTTACTCCAATCAAAACACCTTTTTCATCACAAAAGTCATTTGATATAAATGGGTATGTACTAACTAATCCACTCGTCAAAACATTTCTTTTACTCACGTTCTTCACATCTTTGGGATTATATAAAATAGGCAAACATGCCTTAAATAAACTCTCTTCTCTAAAAAATCCTCTTCGTGTACTTAAACCACAGCCTAACGCAATCGATTCAATCCTTTGCAAATTTTCTTCCAACAATTTCAAATCTTTTGCAAACGTCAAAATATAAATGTTTAAATAATACAAATCATCATTATCAACCTGCATCTTTTTCTTTATATATTTAGCATTTTCATAACTCTCATTCATCACATCAATATCTATCTGATTTTTGGAAGACGTTTTAATATTTGCACCTGTGGCACTAATATAACTAGTAAGCTCTTTTAGTGTTTCATAAGAATTCTTTTTTTCATAAAACATAGAAATCTCAAAATCAATATTAGAAGAAATAAGCCCATCTAAAAAGCCACCGTCCATCTCAGAACTATAGTTATTTACAAAAATAGAAGCTGCCAAATACTCGTTAACTGTCAAATATTTAGGATTACGTGTATCAATAAAAGTTGGACATAAATTATTTAAAGATTTTTTAGTGTTAATAAAAGCCATAATAAATTTCCTTTCTAAACATTTTCTCTTCGAAAAAAGCACTCAAAAATCTTACAAATGACATCTTCTTTGCACGCACTCACTTCATTACCACAAGCTTCTAATGTGCTTACAATTTTATTAATGCTTTCTTCATAATCTCTTTTCTTTTTATAAATAATAACAAATCTTCTCGTAAAACTTCGCTTGTCACCAACAATTTGTGTAATTAATTCCTTATAACATTTAGTCATCTGAGATAATTTTGAATCTTCTGTATAATACTTATCGACTTCTTCCAAATGCTTACTGACATCGGTCTTATATGCTAAAACTATTATCTGAATATCAAAATCACATTGCTTTAAAAATCTTCTATACGTATCTAAAATAGCCATCTGTTCAAGTTCAGATTTTAATTTAAAATTTACAGGTTTCACTTCAAGAACTGATATAACATCATTATTTGTAAGATATATAAATTCATCAAAATTCTTTATAGGTAGCCATTCTAAAACATCATGCAGTTTATCTTTTTTTATAAAAATCCCACCTTTCATATAAAGGAAATACTTTACGCCCTATATTTTCGCGCAAAAAAGGTCGCAAAACTTCCTTGTACAGAAGTTTTCCACCCAAAACTCTATCTTGAGACAGATATTATCATAAAAAAAATCCAAATTCAACAAATGAGCCAAATTGTGTCAACAAATTTAAGTTTTGCTGACTTTTAGATATAACTTGTGTATAATAAATATAGGAAATGGAGAAACCACAAATGTGGTTTTGCCAAGTAAAATGTGAAAACTCACATCCGCTTGTCAAAGTTACAGATGTGAGCTTTTTTATTTACGTAGTTGCTTATCAACCCAGTTCTTATACAGAACTGCTGTCAAGGCAACGTTTAACGTTAAAAATTATCCACGTCCCTAAAAGGACGTGGATATCATATAGAAAAGTACAAATCTTAACTCCGACTAAATATGGATAATTACGCACCTCAGTATACCTTTCGGCGATACCAAAGCACTCCACCACCCACAAAAATCTTTGCTCGAATATTAAGAAAATCTACACAACCATGCAAGGCTTTTTTAGCCAAACACAATCATTCTTATAAATGTTTTTTATTTAAGTTGTCCTTCTAGAACAACTTAAGTCAGAAACAAACTTTCAACTTCCAGAATACTCTTAACTCAAATGCATGGCATACTCATTGACCATATATTTATAAAACTTTATCATACAGCCAAAGTCACACATCATACACTCTTAACGCCGACTATACATCATAGTAATTACCACCATGTATAATCTTTGTACGAATCGCAAAAGACTACATCGATAATAATCTAATGAAACTCTTAGCTCAACTTGTACTTCTCTAACAATCATTATTATAACCACGCAAAAAAAGTTTATTCAATTTTTCAAAAAAATTTTTTCAAAATAGAATTTAACTTTTAATATGTTAAACAACATAATAAAATTACTAATTCATTAAAAATTACAGTAATAAAAAAGAGACGCAAAAAGCAAATAAATTACTTACCTTTTCGCCTCGTTTTATCTAAATTTCTCTTCTGTTTTCAAGTGCCTTTACTAATGTAACTTCATCTACATATTCCAAATCTCCTCCAATAGGAACACCATGTGCAATTCTTGTTGTTTTAATATTAAACGGTTTAATAAGTTTTGAAATATACATTGCAGTCGCTTCGCCTTCAACATTTGGGTTAGTCGCCAAAATTATTTCTTTAACTTCATCTGTACCAAGTCTAGAAACTAGTTCCTTAACTTTAATATCATTTGGACCAATTCCATTCATTGGCGAAATTGCACCATGTAGCACATGATAAACCCCATTAAATTCATGAGTTTTTTCTATTGGAATAATATCTCTTACATCTTCCACCACGCAAATAACTGATTTATCTCTCTTTGCATTTGCACAAATCGGACATGGATCAACGTCAGTAATATTGTTGCATATTGAACAATAATGTAAATTCTTCTTAGCTTCAATTATTGTATCAGCAAATTTTTGAGCATCTTCGTTAGAAGAATTCAAAACATGAAACGCAAGTCGTACAGCTGTTTTATGCCCAATTCCTGGTAATTTTTCAAACTCCTCTATAAGTTTTTCTATAGAAACACTAAAAGCCATTTTCAATCCTCTTTCTTATGTAAAAATTATAAAAGACCTGTAAGACCACCTGGAACATTATATTTCTTCATTTCACTTTCAACTAAAGCTTCTGCTTTTTCAAATCCCTCATTTAAAGCTGTCAATATTAAATCTTCAAGCATCTCAACATCATCTTTATCTAAAACTTCTGGATTAATCTTTACAGCTTTAACTTTTTTCTTACCATTCATAGTAATAGTAACTGCTCCTCCTCCAGAAGTAACATCGAACTCTTTTGCTTCGATATCTGCTTGAGTTTTCTCCATATCTGCTTGCATCTTTTGAGCTTGTCTCAAAAGATTATTCATATTTCCTCCACCCATTCCTGGGAATCCACCAAATTTTGCCATTTAAAATCATCCTTTCTTTTTATTTTTCAAAAACATATTTAACTTTGAATTCTTTGTGAGTTACTTCAATAACTGCTTCCTTAATAGCTTTTTTACTATCCTCCTGTTGCAAATAAGCCTTACTTACATCATCTAAATTTGCGCCAAAAACTATATGTATTAGTTCACTATCAGCTTCCATTATACTTGCATTCATAAGCAATACGCATAATCTCATTTTGCAATTTTCTTTAAGTTTTGTCAATACCTTATTTTTTAAGTCTGAATTATTAGATACTTCATTTTGAATAGCAGAAGAAACTTTATTTGCATCTTCTTTAGTCAAACTACCAACTGCAACACTACTAACACTAGGTTTTGAAATCGCTTTTGTAGCCTTTGTTTCAGTCTCATCATAAAGCACTTTTAAAACTCCAGTTTCAAAAGCAACTTCCGTGTCACTACTCCATTTCATATCACTTTGAACACTAGATAATTTAGTTATAATATAAATAAGTTCATCGCTATTCGTATGTGCTGCAAGTTCTTTTAAAACGTTAACTTCTTCTTCACTAAAACCAGAAAGTTCATTTGACATCTTTAAAATTAAAATATCTCTAAAAAACTTTATACTCTCAGATAAAAACACTTCCAAATTCTTACCTTCGGAAATCAAACTTTCCATGAACTCAATAAGCTGCATCGAATTTTTATCTATTATTAATTCAGCAAATTTTTTCAAATACTCAAACTCAGGAATTCCAACAAGTTCTCTTACCTTAGATTCAGTTATGCTTGTCTCACCATCAGCTATGCATCTATCAAGTATGCTATAAGCATCTCTCATGGCTCCATCAGCCATTCGAGCAATAAGGTTAATAGCATTATCATCTATCGTAATCCCTATTTTTTCTGAACATTTCTTTAATGTTTTACAAATATTAGCTATCGAAATTCTCTTAAAATCAAATCTTTGACATCTCGATAATATGGTAACTGGTAACTTTTGAGGTTCAGTAGTTGCCAAAATAAAAATTACATGTGCAGGCGGTTCTTCAAGTGTTTTTAAAAGTGCATTAAAAGCCCCTGTAGAAAGCATATGTACCTCATCTATTATATACACCCTATATTTAGCTACAGTTGGTAAAAACTGAGCCTCGTCTCTTATATCACGTATATTATCTACACCATTATTTGAAGCGGCATCAATTTCAGTTATATCAGTAAGAGCTCCTTCTAAAGCAGCTTTGCACACTACAAAATCATTACAAGGTTCTCCGTTTTTAGGATTAAGGCAATTAATAGCTCTAGACAAAATCTTTGCTGTAGAAGTTTTACCACTACCTCTTCCACCACTAAACAAATAAGCATGAGCAACTCTACCATTTTCTACTTGTCTTCGAAGTGTTTCAGTTACATGCTCTTGACCTATAACTTCTTCAAAATTAATCGGCCTAAACTCTCTATAAAGCGCAATATATGACATTATTCACTCTCCTTTATATATAAATTTTAATATTAATCCAATATCATACTTTATATTAAAATTCTCAATTTGAAAATTATCCATTTCCTATTAAATTTAGAAAACGCAATAATTCCGCAAGATACACTTATATGAATGGCGAAGCACATACCAATAACTACTTATCGCTGCTTCCTTCCAGACCTGACGAGGTTCATAGCTCGCTATCGCCTCCCCATTCATATAAATGCACCTTGCGGAATCATTACACTTTAATAATATCAATCTATTAATCTCGAAATGTATATTAACATATTTTCTCAAAAATGTAAATACCAAATTTAAAACATTTAAATTTTTGCAAATTTAGCTTTAAATCTATTCCAGGCATTCGTAATCTTGGTCAAGATATTATTCTTATATATAGCCATTGCAAGCTTTTCCTTCTTTTTATCCATATAATCAATATAAAACTCTTTTGCGTCCAAAGGTGAAGTTATAATCTCTCCATCAATATAAAAAACACCTTGATCATCAAAAGTAATATTTAATGTGTACTTGCTTTCCTTGGAAATAGTAATAATCCAGTCGATAAGCTCTTGATTTCCAATAACCTTAAAATAATCTTGGACATTTTCCTCAAATTGTTTTCTAATAACAGGGTCTAATCTTCTATTGTAAATCTCGCTAACAATATCCTTTTTATTTTCTGTATTTACTACATTTCTAAAAAATTGATAACAATCCACAAGTTTTACCTGAAATCTATCAGCTTCTGCCTCATTTGTAATCTTAAAATTAGTACCCTTTAAAGTAATATAATTATCTTTAAACATAAAATTAAAATCAAAATAAGAAAGAATATTACTTAGAGTAGCAATCATTCTTTTATCTTTGCCATACTCCATAGCCAAATCAATATTCATAATAAAATCATCGTGTTTAAGCTTCAAACTTCTAAAAATATCATAGGCATCCAAGCACTTATTATATAAAACAACCGCATCATCAATATTGTCAAATCTATATTTCGTAGGCATAAGCTGAAACTCATTTTCATCAATATGCTTTAAATACATACCAGAATCAAAAAATCTATTAAACTTTAAAATCTCTTTAATGTACTCTTTCTTAGGGATAAACTGAGTTTCTATACTATATTCCGTTTTGTCATTAGTTATCAAATACCAAACGTACCTAGAAAGCATAAATTCGTTAATATTTGCAACATAACGCTTATCTTCGCTTTTAAAATAAAACCTCAAAATCGGTGTTGATAATTTACTCAGCAAAATATTATAAGCAATTATATCTGGCGGGAGATTACATTTATATATCAAAATATATACGTCCATCCATCTAGGCTCTAACATATTATTGTCTAATACAGACGTAACTTTTGAAAAATCTAATTTTACAAACTTTTTGTTAACCAGCGTAAGTAATTTTCGCTTTTCTTCTATTAAAAGATTAGTATATTGCACTCACTCACCACCTTTAATCACATTATAGTACATAGTGTTTAAAAATACTAGTAAAATTCGTGTGAAAATTGATAAATTTATGCATATTAATTTAGGCCAATTTTTCATAATTTTACTTATGTTTGCATAGTTTGGCTTGCTAAAATTAGACTATGTTTTTGAGAAACTTTTAAAATTTAAAATTTCTTGTATAAAATACCTACACGAATTCAAATAACCCATAACTATTTTTGATAATAATTAAATAACAAAAACTTTTA
>CAKMMH010000009.1 GCA_927798255.1 uncultured bacterium
TCTTTTTCGCATCTCGCCTATTTTGTCGCGATAAAGATTTTTGGTAGTATTTAGGCGATATATCGAAAAATACTTCGTTATTCGGCAGTGACTTCATCCTCGCTGTACTAAGTAGTACACCTGCGGTGAAGTCCTACCGAATGCCTTGTCTTTTTCGCATCTCGCCTATTTTGTCGCGATAAAGATTTTTGGTAGTATTTAGGTGATATATCGAAAAATACGTATTTTACTATTTTATATGCCTAATCCTTTGACTATATTGTATTAAATGTATAAACTAACTAAAGATTTTTGTTTAAATTATTTAAATTAAGATGTTAGAAAATCGAGAAACAAATACTAATAATTCAAATAGTAATGTTAATAACACAAATAGCATTAGGATAGAGTCAGTGTCTGGTAATCCATTCGAGATAAAACTAGATTTCTTTGATGGTCCTATCGATTTACTTTTACACCTCGTAAAAAAGAATGAGTTAGAAATCGAAAAATTATCTTTAGTGCAAGTTGCTAATCAGTACCTTGAATGTCTTGAAGCCATGAAAAGGATTGATCTTGATGTCGCAGGTGAGTACCTTGTGATGGCTACAACTCTTCTTGCTATAAAAGCATCGTTTCTTCTACATGAGCCAATAGAGCTTGAAGTAAATGATGACGGTGATTTAGTTGACCCTTCAGAAGAGCTTCTAAAGAGATTAAAGGAAGCTCAAATATATAAAGAGGGCGCAAGGGAACTTTCAAAAGCTAAGATTTTAGGATTTGATGTTTTTGCTAGACCATCAAGTTTAAAAAATTATGAGTCAACAGAAATACAGCTAAAAGATGAAGACGCAACACTTCTTGCCGTTGCATTTGGAAAAGTGTTAAAGGGGTTAAAAAATAGAGGTGATTATGTCGTTGAGGTTGATAACGTTTCTATTGTTGAAAGAATGATGAATATATTAGATAAAATTAAGGAATCGGGAAATAAAATTAAATTTTCTGATTTATCTAAAGATTTTAAATCTGTTGTGGATGTCGTTGGTTCGTTCTGTGCATTACTTGAGTTATGTAGAAGGCATATCTTAAAAGTGTTTCAAGAAGATACCTTTAAAGATATAGTAATTAGTTTAGATGATCTTGAATTCGATGCAGATAAATTTAAGAAAGAGTATAAAAGAGAAACTGAACTAGAATTTGCGATTTAGTTTTTTATTATGTTTATTATTTGAAAATTTAAATTTGGAATATAAATTATGATAATTGATGAAAATATTAAAACTTCAAATGATTCGAATGATGGATCTATGGTAGACAATGAGAATTTAATTGATAATGCTCTAGAAAATGATTTAAGAGATGCTATAAATTGTGAGATAGAAGATAAATCCATAAATGAAACATGTGGTAATGATAATATAGAAGAAGATGAAGAAGATGATGAAGAAGAAGATAATGCGGAAAATGATGAGAAGTTAGGAATAGAACTTAATAAGCAAGTTGTTGAAGCATTACTTTTTGCAAATGGAGAAGAGCTTTCTTTAGAAAAATTAGAAGAAGCATTGCAAGTTCCTAAAGATCAAATTTTATTTTGGATAGATGAGCTTTGTAAAAAATACAATAGTGATGAATCTTCTTTTGAGCTTGTTAAATTAAATGATAAATATCAATTAAGAACAAAAGATACATATAGCGCATATATAAGAAGATTAAAAATTCAAAAGCCAAGACGATTAAGTAATTCAGCTCTTGAAACACTTGCAGTAATTGCTTACAAACAACCTATAATGAAAAGTGAAATAGAAAGAATTAGAGGAGTCGACGCTACTCCTACTATAAAGACACTTATTTCTAGAAATTTAATTAAAATTATGGGACATGCAGATAAAATCGGACAACCTGCTCTTTACGCAACTACTGATGATTTCTTAAAAGTGTTTAATTTAAATTCGTTAAAAGATTTACCTAATCTAAGAGAAATCGTAAACATCACTGATGAACCTGAAGAAATGCCAGAAGAAGCTTAAAAATTTTAGGAGAATAAGAGTACTATGAGTAAAAAAATGAGACTTGCAAAATTTCTAGCAGAATGTGGCGTAGCTTCAAGAAGAAAATCAGAGGAGCTTATAGAAGAAGGAAGAGTTAAAGTTAATAATATTGTTGTTACAGATGTTGCAACAACGGTTGACGCATTCATTGATAAAGTTAAATTTAATAATAAAATGTTAGAAATCCCATCAAAAGGTATTATTTTACTTCATAAACCTCGTGCTGTTATTTCAGCAAGGCAAACAGAAGAAGAGGAAAGAAAGGTAGTTTCTGATTTACTTCCTAAAAAGTATGAAAGTTACTTTCCTGTTGGAAGACTTGATTTTGAATCCACAGGACTTGTCCTTATGACAAATGATGGAGATTTAGCGCAAGTTTTAATGCATCCAAAATATAATTTTATAAGAGTGTATGAAGTTAAAGTTAGAGGAAAGTTAAAACCACAAGATGCATCAAAAATAAGACATGGCGTTAAATTAGATGATGGGCTTGTACAAGCAAAAATTGAAGTAATAAAAGAGCTTGAGAATTCTACTTGGATAAAAATTGCGATAAGAATAGGAAAAAATAGAGTCATTAGACGTCTTATGGAAAAGCTTGGGTATCCTGTTGAAAAATTAAAGCGTATTCAACATGGGCCTTTTAAGTTAGGTAGTATTCCTGTTGGAGAGTTTGAAGCATTAAGTTACAAGCAATATGAAGCGCTAAGAACAAATATTTTTAACGAAGTAAAAGAAAAAGAACGACTTAAAAAAGAATATAAAGACAAAAAATTTACAAAATTAAAAAAGAAACTTAAGAGATAAGATTATGAACGAACAAAAAAAGAAAAAGTTATGTTACTTTTTAGCAAGTGGTTTAGGTGCAGGATTTTTACCTAAATCTCCTGGAACTTTTGGTACATTAAGTGCAATGTTATTTTATTCACTCTTAATTTTCATATTTAATATGAAATTTCATCATGGACAGTATATAATTTATATTTTATGTTTGTATAGCATTATAGTAGGCACATATTTATCAAATAAAATTTTGACCTTTCAAGAGAATAAAGATTTAAAAGATCCGCAGTTTATAGTTATAGATGAATGGGCTGGGTATTTTATTACCATTTTATTTGCATCTTCTTTTACAGAGGTGTGCGTGGGGTTTGTGTTTTTTAGAATATTTGATATATGGAAGCCTTGGCTTGTGGGAAAGGCTGAAAATTTAAAAGGTGGATACGGTATTATGGCAGATGATATCGTAGCTGGATTGTTTTCTTTGTTTTTTATGTGTTTAATATTTAGGAATCTCTTTTTTTAAGCTAGTATTACATAGCTTCTCTGTCTTTTATCATCAAATTATGTACTTCTTCTTCGTGTAAGAAACTTAAGAATTGTAAAAATAAGTCGAAGTTATTATCTTTAAACTCACTAGTACGCCATTTTATTATTTCATTATAGATTAATATTTTTGCAGGTAGACTAATTTCATTAATTTGTTCTTTAACATTTTCTATTTCATTAATTAAATTGTTATTGTAAACATAACACCATTTATAAAATAAATTTTTTCCAGAAACTGGGAATATCGTGCTATAAGAAAATTTCATCAAATTACGAAGTGATTCAGCTGTTAACCATTCAATTGGTGTAACGTTAAAATTTTCTACATGGATAATCTTGTACAACATTAAGGTTAAAATTTCTTTTGTGGATTTATTAATTTTGTTTAACTCATTTATTAAAAATTCTTTGCTAAATCTTAAGTCATTTTGATCTTGAGTAATATTAGTATCACTTTTTACTTCATTTTGTGTAATATTTATAGCATGCAGAAAAATATTTGAAATATTATTTCTTGTTTTGTTGTCACAAGGAATATCTAAAGAATTTATTAGGTTTTTTAAATTGTTTTTATTTAAAACTCTAATCATACGTATTTTTGTTATCCATAAGATTGGGCGATTTGCTCCAAATGTTTATAAAAATTTTTCTAATATATTAAAATTGTTGATAAATTTCTTATAAAAAAATGCTTATTTTTTGTTTTTTTTTCATCTAATTAAGTATGGATGATAGTATAAAAATATTTTCAGGTCAGGCAAATGTTCCGTTTTGTGACAATATATGTCAAACACTTGGGGTACTTAAGTCTAGTATAGAATATATTAGATTTAATGATGGAGAACTTTCAGTAAAAATTTTGGAATCTGTTAGAGGTAAAGATGTCTTTTTAATTCAAAGTTTATCAGCTCCAGTAAATGATCACTTAATGGAAATGTTAATTACAATTGATGCATTAAAGAGAGCATCTGCAAAAAGAATTTCCGTTATAATTCCATATTTTGCATATGCTAGACAGGATAGGCTTGGTGATGGACGACAACCAATAAGTGCAAAGCTTTTAGCAAATTTAATATCAAGCGCGGGAGCTAATAGAGTCCTTACTATTGAACCTCATACTCCTCAGCTTATGGCTTTTTTCGATATTCCTGTTGATGGCTTATCTGGAGCTAGAGTCTTTGTCGATTATGCAAAGAAGAATTTCAATTTAAATAATGTAATTATTGTTTCACCAGATGTTGGCGGTGTAGAAAGGGCAAGATTTTATGCAATGCGTCTAGGGAATTTACCACTGGCTGTAATTAATAAAAGACGTGACAGGCCAAATCATGTTGCAGAAATGTTTCTTGTAGGTGATGTTTATGGAAAACATGCAATAATAATTGATGATATGGTAGATACAGCCCGTACACTTATAAAGGCTAGCGATCTTCTTCTTGAAGAGGGAGCGCTTGATGTTAGCGCTTTTGTAGTTCACCCAATTTTATCAAAGGATGCTGTTGAAAGAGTTCAAGACTCAAACATGCAAAAACTTATCGTTACAGATACAATTTTTCATGATGACTTAGATAAAAAAATTATAAGTATATCAATAACAAGTTTAGTCGCGAACGCTATTAAAAAACTTCACTTAGAAGAATCGCTAAGTGATTTGTATTGATTACATTAAAAAATAATAGGTGCAGGGGCTCCTAATATTTTTCCAAGTTGTTCTTTTTTCTCTTGAAGATTTAAGGATTGCTTTTTAGAGTTTCTACGAATAATTTGTTCTAGCTCTTGTTGTCTATTTAACTCAACCTCTTTCTTTTCCTCTTTTTTATTTGGCATATTTTCTTCTAAAATTTCCTTTATGCTGTTTTCATTATTATCACTATTTAAGATGTCATTATCATTCATAACATTTGTTTCTAGGTCATAATTTTGAATATTATCTTCTTCTTTCTCGTTGTTTGTTGTAATCGATTTTACTTTATGCTCATTAATACGCATATTAACTCTTTCTAAGATATCGTCTCTTGATGTAATTGAATCTTTTTCAGATAGTTTTATGAGCTCTTCATTGCTAAAATTCATTCTTAGAGTAATTCTTCTGTTTTTGGGTGAAAAAGGGTCATCTTTATATTTTAAATCTCTATCTGCTCTTCCTTGTACACTAACAATTTTATTTGGATCTACTCCTGCATCTTCTAAAATTCTTCTTGCAGAATTGGCTCTTTCAGAAGATAGCTCCCAGTTAGAGTAATTATTTCTTCCTGAATATGGTATTGCGTCTGTGTGTCCAACAATTTCGAATTCATTTGGAAGATCTTTTAATGTTTTTGCAATTTCATATAATGCATCTTTTGATTTTTTTTCCATTTCAGAGCTTCCAATTTTGAACATTGAAACTTTTTCAGTATCAATTATGTCAATATTAATTGCATTTCCATCAACTTTTATTTCAATTTCACCTAAAAAATCCTTTAAAGCTTGAGTGGAAGTTAGCGAAGGATTGTCACCAAAAATTTCTTGTTTTAGTTTTTCTTCAATATCATCTTTGATTTTAGATCTTAATTTATCTAATACTTTTTGAGATTCTTCGAAAGAAAGTTTGTTTACATCAACATCTTCAATTTTTAATTTTATATTTGAATTACCACTTTTGATCTCAAAACCATTAATTATTTCACCGTCTGGTGAATGATCTTTTAGATTTTCTTTTAAATTTTTATCTTCTGTATTTCCTTTTTTTATATGAACACCATTTAAAAAAGTATCTTCCCGTGTATCTTCATGGCTAATTTTATTTTGAATTTGTGAGAAATCTTTACCTGCTTTATTCTTAGGTTGATATCCCTCATCTGATAAAAGCCCACTAGCACCAATTTCAAGAGGACTACCATGTTTTGTTTTATCAAAAATACCAGGATCTTTAAAATATTCTGCGATACCTTTTTTAGTTGCACTGCTAGCAGTTGTAACAAGCCACATCACAAGGAAAAAACACATCATAGATGTAATAAAGTCAGAGTACGCAACTTTCCACGCACCACCATGATGCCCGGCATGTCCGCCTTTCTTTTTTACTATGATTATAGGTTGTTCATCTGCCATAATTTATTTTTTAAAGATCCTAGTTAATTTTAAATACATACTAATTATACTTTTTTTGCATCCTTCATTAAGGCTTCAAGCTCTTGACTTGTTGGCCTAAATTCTGAAGGAATAGTTTTTCTTGAAAACTCTAAGGCTACAACTGGAGGAGCACCACCTGCAAATGAAACAAGCCCAGCTTGCACACATTTTAATATTATAGTGTTATCATGAATAATCCCCTCAAGCCTTGTAGCAAGAGGCCCTGCAACACCATAACTTAAGAAAATACCAAGCATTGTTCCTACTAGCGCGCACGCCACGTGGTGTCCAATAACTTCAGGTGGTTCTGTTAAAAACTGCATAGTAATAATAATTCCTAAAACTGCTGCTACAATACCAATTCCTGGGAATGCATCTGAAAGTTTCGTCATAGCATTTGGATATTGAGATTCTTCTTCGTGATGTGTCTCTATTTCTGTATCAAGTAATCTTTCAAGGTCAAATGCGTTTACCACACCATCGACAAATAACCTTAAAGCACCAATTAAAGTTTCCATTACATGGTGGTTTTGAAGTACTGCTGGATATTTTGCAAATCTTGCACTTGTTTCAGGTGATGAAATATCTTCTTCAATTCCAAGCACACCATCTTTTCTTATTGTATCAAATAGACTTGCTAAAAGCCCTAATAAATCCATATATGTTTTTTTATTGATTCCACTTCCTTTTGTCGTTGATAATACTTTTGGTATTAATTTTTTACAAATGTATCCTGGGTTTGCAACAATTACAGAACATATACCAATTCCCACGATAACGATAAATTCAAATGGTTGCATTAAAATTCCAATAGGTCCGCCTGGGCCTACAAGCCCAATTATTAGACATGCTACAACACCTAGTAACCCTGCTATTACACTCATCTTTTTGCCTCATAAAATTTAGTCAAATAGAACTATCAAATATTTTTATCGGACAAATGATTAAAGTTCTTAAATTTTAATAAGTTTTTTGCTCTATTCTTTTAAAATTATGTTATAAACAGCTTGTTTGTTTATTTTTAAAGGAAATAATGGTAAATTTATCGGTATGTTATAGCGTTAGTGTTTTTTGGAAATAATCGATATGGATAAAATATATATTGTAGATACGTCAAGTTTTATATTTCGTGCCTTTTATGCAATTACTAACCTTACCACTAAATCTGGATTTCCAACAAATGCTCTTTATGGTTTTTTAAAGATGTATCTTAAGCTTTTAAAAGAAGCTAATCCTAAATATATTGTTTCAGTTTTTGATACGGGAAAGAAAAATTTTCGACATGATTTATACTCTGAATATAAAGCAAATAGAGCAAAGTGCCCAGATGAGTTAGCTCTTCAAATGCCATTTTTTAGAGATTTTGTAAAAGCACTAGGTGTAAAAGTAATAGATAAAGAGGGTTTTGAAGCTGATGATGTCATAGCCACGATTACTGATAAAGCAAAAGAATTTCAAATGGGAGTTGAAATCGTAACTGCTGATAAAGATTTGATGCAGTTAGTTGAAAGTAATGTGGGTATCTGGGATACAATGAAAGATAAACATTATGATAGAGAAGCTGTAAAAGAAAAATTTGGTGTTTATCCTGAAAACGTTTTAAATTACTTAGCATTAGTTGGTGATACCTCAGATAATATTCCTGGTGTTAAGGGGTTAGGTCCAAAAACTGCGGTAACGCTTCTAGAAAATTACGATAGCATTGAAGCATTATATGAAAATTTAGAAGAGATCGCGAATAATAAAAATATTAGGGGAGCAAAGAGTTTAGCTGATAATTTAAAGAATAATAAAGAAATTCTTTTTTTAAGTAAAAAATTAGTAGAGCTTGAACATAAAGTTGATATAACACTTAATGATAAAAGTATTATAACAATTTCGCCAAATGATTTTAAATTATTCTTTGAAAAACAAAATATAATAGAGAGTGAACTTTCATCATTAGTTAGTAAGTTTGAATTTGAAAGTTTATTTAAAAGTTTTTTAGAAAATTATAAAGATATTGTATATCATGATGAACAAAAAAATGAAGATGATACAAATCATGATTCATATGAAGTTAAGATAGTTTATAAAGAAGACTTCAAAGATTTCATAGAAAAATTAAAAAATCAAAATTTATTTGCATTTGATACAGAAACAACATCATTAAATATTTTTGAAGCAGAGCTTGTCGGGGTTTCTTTTTGCTTTGACACTAAAACATCATATTATGTTCCACTATTACATGAGGTGATGTTTGAAGAAAATAAGCAAGTAGATATTGATGAGTTTATAAGCTTAGTTAAAAAAATTTTTGAGAATGAAAATCAAAAAAAGACAGGTCATAATTTAAAATACGATATTCAAATTTTTAAAAATTATGGAGTGAATGTAAAAGGATTTTCCTTTGATACAATGATTGCTGCATATTTATTAAGTCCTGATGATTTATCATTTTCACTCTCAAGTACTGCAAAAAAATATTTAGGTTTAGATGGAATAGAATATAAGGATGTCATTGGCAAAAAAGATAATTTTTCACAAGTTGATATTCAACGTGCTGCTAATTATTCAGCTGAAGATTCATATTTTTCGTGGATGTTGTATTTAAAATTAAGTAAAGAGTTAGAAGAAAAAGAGCTTACAAAAGTTTTTTATGATATTGATCTACCGCTTTTAGATGTACTCTCAAAGATGGAGTTAAATGGAGTATGCATTGATACTGAAAGTTTAAAGAAAAGCTCTATATTTTTAGGAGAAGAACTAAAAACTTTAGAAAATGAAATTTATGAGCTTGCAGGTGGAAGTACATTTAATATAAACTCCCCAAAGCAACTTAGTTTTATATTATTTGAAAAGCTTCGAATCAGTACAAAGGGGATTAAAAAGACGACACAAGGTTATTCAACCGATGTTACAACTTTAGAAAAACTTAAAGGAGTACATCCAATTGCTGATAAACTTTTACAGTACAGAAGCGTATTTAAATTAAAAAGCACTTATATTGATTCTCTTCCTTTATATGTTTCGAAAAAAACAGGCAGACTTCATACAAAATTTAATCAGGCAGTAACGGGAACTGGTAGACTTTCAAGCTCCGACCCAAATTTGCAAAATATTCCTGTAAAAACAGAAGAAGGGCGAAAAATAAGCGATGCGTTCATTGCGCCAAAAGGGAAAGTCGTAATTTCTGCTGATTATTCACAAGTTGAGCTTAGGGTACTTGCGCATATGAGTCATGATAAGGCATTAATTGATGCTTTTAAAAATAATGAAGATATTCACACCAAAACATCAAAATTTATATTTAATTTAGGTGAAGATGAAATTCCGACATCAGAACAAAGAAGATTAGGAAAAGTTATAAACTTTGGTGTTGTATATGGAATGAGTGCATTTAGATTATCAAAAGAATTATCAATAAATATGTTTACCGCGCAAAAATATATTGATGGTTTTTTTCAAAAATACAGTGGTGTTAAAGCATATTTTGATAAATTATTAGTGGAAGTTAAAGAAAAAGGTTATGTTTCTACAATGTTTGGAAGAAAAAGATTTACAGCTTCTATTGATAAAGAAGGACGTGATAAGGGATATTTAAATAGAATGGCAATAAATGCGCCAATTCAAGGAACAGCTGCTGATATAATAAAACTTTCAATGTTAAATATTCAAAGAGAAATAGAAAAAAATAATTATCCATTAAAAATGATAATTCAAATTCATGACGAACTAGTGTTCGAGTGTGATGAAAGTTTTAAAGAAAAGGGAGCAGAATTTATTAAATTTCAAATGGAAAATGTACTTAAATTAGAAGTCCCTTTAAAAGTGGATGTTGGAGTTGGCGCTTCTTGGGGAGAGGCACATTAAGAATTTATCAGTGAGTAGGGTTCTCGATTTCTGGTGTTTGAAATCAAAAACCTTAATTCTGCCTCCTGAATTTGAAACTTTCAGTTCCAAATAGTCATTATTTTTAATTCTAATTCTTCATTTTTAAGTTAAAGTAATTTATAATGTCACGACGATTATAATTATTTGTTAATATATTTTGGAGTTGTTAGTCTTATGTTTACTTCAATTGATAAAATTGCATCTTGGGCAAAGGATAAAGGGTTTATTTATCCATCTTCTGAAATTTATGGTAAGCTTGCTGGGGTTTATGATTATGGTTACTATGGAACGCTTTTAAAAGAAAATATTAAAAACGCTTGGGTAAAAGATATGGTTCAAGCGAGAAAAGATATCGTACTTATCGATTCTGCAATTTTTATGCACCCAACAACTTGGAAGGCTTCAGGGCATGTAGATAATTTTGATGATCCTCAAATTGATTGTAAACACTGCAAAGCAAGACATAGAGCTGATATCCTATTAGAAGATTACGGAATAAATGCCGATAAACTTCCAATTGATGAAATAAACAAAATTATTGCTGACTTAAAAGAAAAAGGAACTACTATCAAATGTCCAATTTGTGGTAGCACAGAGCTTACTCCTGCTAAAAAATTTAGTCTTATGGTAAAAAGTAATCTTGGAGCTCCGACAGATGTGTTAAGTGAAGATAATGTTGTATATCTTCGTGCTGAAACTTGCCAGGGAATTTATTTAAATTACAAGAATGTTCTTAATTCTACTCGTGTGGCTCCTCCTTTTGGTATTGCACAAGTTGGAAAGGCTTTTAGAAATGAAATTATAGCTCGTCAATTTGTCTTTAGAACAAGAGAGTTTGAGCAAATGGAAATGCAATATTTTTGTCATCCTGATTTAGTAAAGGAAAAATACGAGGAGTTCAAAGAATATAGAATGAATTGGTATAAAAAATATGGAATTCCTTCAGAATCTTTAAGATATTATAAACACTTAAAATTAGCTCATTATGCAAGTGAAGCTTATGATATTGAGTACAAATTTAATTCTCTTGGGGACTTTAAAGAAATTGAAGGACTTCATGCGAGAGGAAATTGGGATTTATCTCAGCATACAAAATTTTCTGGTGCTAAACTTGATTATCTAGATCCAAAAACTAATGAAAGATATACGCCAAATGTTGTAGAAACTTCTTGTGGACTTAATAGAGTGCTTCTTGCGTTTATTGATAATGCACATAAAACTGAAAATTTAGAAGATGGGTCTACAAGAGATGTATTAAAAATTGATACAAGGCTTGCGCCTATAAAAGTTGCAGTTTTTCCTCTTCTTAAGAACAAGCCTGATTTAGTAAATAAAGCAACTCAAGTTTATGATATCTTAAAAGAGGATTTTATGACTGAGTTTGATGATAATGGAAATATCGGAAAGAGATATAGAAGACAAGATGAAATAGGAACGCCATTTTGCGTTACTGTTGATTTTGAAACTTTAGAAAATGAAGAATTAAAAAACACAGTAACTGTTAGAAATAGAGATACTATGAAACAAGAGAGAATAAGCATTGATGCATTAGATAAATATTTAAAAGATAATTTAAAATAATATTGTTTTAATGAGGTATTGTAAATGAATGAATGTCTTGAAATTCAAGGGCCATGCACGTTAAATGGAACAGTAAGAGTAAGTGGAGCAAAAAATGCTGCGCTTCCTATGCTTATTGCTTCATTTTTAACAGAAGATGAATGTGTATTTTCAAATGTTCCTTCAATTTCTGATGTTTTAATTCTTTCAAATCTTCAAAAAAGTTTTGGTGGTGAATCATATTATAACGAAAAAGAGGGGATTTTTAGAGTTTGTATGAAAAACATAAACTCTGTTTCTGCTAGCTATACTCTCGTAAAAGCGCTTCGTGCTTCTTTTTGGCTTATGGGACCACTTTTAGCAAGAAAGAGAGAGGCGAAAATTGCACTTCCTGGAGGAGATAAAATAGGAACTCGTGCTGTTGATATGCATTTAGATGCTTTTAAAAAAATGGGTGCAACAATATCACTAGAACATGGTATCGTTCATGCTATAGCAGAAGACGGACTAAAACCTCAAGAAATTTCATTTTATTTTCCATCAGTTGGTGCAACACATCAAGTGCTTATGGCGGGTGCGTTAACAGAGGGGGAGACTGTAATAAATAATCCTGCTAAAGAACCCGAGGTAATAGCTCTTGCTAATATGCTTTGCAATATGGGAGCAGAAATAGAGGGAGCTGGAACTGAAAGAATTGTAATTCACGGAAAAAGTAGACTTAGAGGAACAACAGAAGAAATAATAGGTGATAGAATAGAGGCAGGAACTTATATCGTATCTGGCGCGCTTTGTGGTGAAAAAGTAAGAGTTGAAGGATTTAAAACAGAATATTTAGGAAACTTTTTAGAAATTTTAAGAGAAATAGGAGTAAATTTTAAAGCAGGTGATGATTTTGTTGAGGTTTATAAAAGTACCTCGTTAAAGCCTGTTCATATTCAAACAGCGCCTTTTCCTGGATTTGCTACTGATTTACATCCTGCACTTGCTGTGCTTTTATTTATGCTAAATGGCACTAGTACAATTAAAGAGACGGTTTATGACTCAAGGTTTGCCTATGTGTCAGAAATTGTGCGAATGGGAGGAGAGGCAATGACAAGGAATAATAGCGAAGCTTCTACAAAAAGAGATTTGACAAATCTTACACAAGGTTTATATGATAATACTGTGAGCATTACAGGACCTTGCAATTTAATGGGTACATCAGTAGAGGCTCATGATGTTCGCTGCGGCGCTGCGCTTGTTCTTGCCGGGCTTGTAGCAAATGGATTAACAAGAATTTATGAACCAGAACATATAAAAAGAGCATATCTAAATATTGATAAAAAATTAGAAAGTCTTGGGGCGAATGTGTACTTTAAAGATAATAGCTATGAGGACTTTAATTTTGTTGGGTGTTAAATTCTGACATTTTTTTAATTTTAGTATTAGATCTTTACTCTTCAATTTTAAAATATTATCTCTTGATTAGGTGTGGGTAAATATGGCGTATGAAAGAAAAGATAATCAAAGTAATAGTAACAATGGGCGCAAAAGAATATTACCTGAATTAAGAAGTGGTTCTATAGATAGTCTCCATCGTAGAAGTAATGGTGGAATTTTAAATTCTGGTTTTACACAGAGACGTATCTTAAATGGTGGATTAAGAAATGGTGCCCCATTTGAAAGTAGAAATTTTACATCACTTCAAGATGCAATTAGTGAAAATAATGGCACAGCTAATAATAGAAAATCATCTTTAAGTCCTCTCTTGGAAAGTATAAGAGTAGAATTTATTGCTTTAAATATAGCAAAGTCTTTCGAAGCAAGAAAATTAGGGGTAAAGAAATGGGAGAAATTATATAGTTCAAGACCTCAAGACCAAGCATTATCTAAAGTTCTTATTGAAATAATGAATGCTGCTAGTAGTATCGATATAAAACCACTAAATGAATATTTTGAATATATAAGAACATTAAATGAGGACACTGTAATAAATGTTAATCCTAGTTATCGTGAAGAATTACATACAGCAATTGATTTAATTTGCGAACAAAGAGATAGCGAAATAATATCAGGTAATTTCAAATTTCCAGAAAATCAAGATAAGTTAAGTAATTATATTTATAGTTTATCTCAAAAAATAATTGATATTGTAAAAGATAGCCAATATTTGAAAAATTGGGATGCGGAAAAATGTATGAACTTATTAATGGGGATTTGTTCTGTTGTTTGTTTCGAAAGTGTGCCTCAGTATTTAGATAAAATTAGAGATCAATTTGTTTCTGGTAAATATGTAAAGGATTATTTTTTATTTACAGAATGGGTGAAAGCAGTTCAGGAAATAGTGTTTAATGTAGCAAATGACCTGATGAAAGATGACCAAACACGCAAGCTCTCTGAATTTAATAGTTCTTTAGATAGTTTTAAAAATGCAAATATTAAGAGATATACATATCCAAAATCTGGCCTCTTAAGTATATTTTCTAACAATATATCTAATTTTGAATCTTTTTTAAGTTTTTTATATAAAGTTGTTAATGTTATAAAAGATAATAGTTTATTGCCTAAAATTAATGAAAGGCTAAAAAAGCATACGTGGATGCAAGAGTGGCCATATAATTCGACTGATATCGAAGAAGCAAAGTTAAAGGGTGGTATCATTTTAACTATTCGTACTAGGGATAAGGAAGATTTTATATTTTATTATGATACTAAAAATAAGGTAGACACTGTTGGTATTGTTGATACTAAAGATGAGGATATCAATGGGCATTCTGTTAAATTAGTTTCGTTATCTCCTGAAATGAATGTAGGAGTGTTGGGAACTATTAATAATTGTGCTTGTTTTAGCATAGATCATTTAAATAATGTTTATACTCATGATATCGATAGGCATATAAATCAAGATGATAAGTGTAAATGTGAGCTTAGGGATAATGGAAAACGTCTTCTTAAATTAGGTAAGACATTTCTTGGAATACTAGAAAAAGAAATTCAAGGTATTTTTGATCCTTTGGAGTCATGTCATCCTATTATGGTAAATGTTAATGAAGGTGTCGGCTATTGTAATATTATTGGAACGAAAAAGTTTTTTCAGGAAAACACAGCTCGTTTCATAAAAGTAAGTCATGATAAAGAGCATATTTTAGCTTTTTATGATGATATTGCTAAAGATGAAGAAGGTTTGAGTTATGTTTTAAAATTAGATATTATCTCATATTTTCGTTCGGGATATATACAAAGAGAAGTCAAATATGAAGATAAAGAGATAAAAAGTCAGCCAGATGTTGATTATAGCAAACCATTACAAGAAAGAGAATATCTTGATAAGATACTACAGTATATAAGAAAAGTTAGAGGAGTTAATGCTAATAAGGTAAGTTTAGAATGGTTAGAAAAATTTCTTAAACCAATTGGTGTTTTTAGAATAAATAAAGACGAAGGTAAAGGTGACCATTCTAAATTAAGAATGCAAGTTAACGATGAAGGTTTTTGGTCACTTTCACCTAAAATAATAAAAGAAGGTATCTATTTGACTTCAATTGGCGACATAATCAAAGCTTTGAATTTAACATGTAAACAAGTATATGAAATATGTGTTCTTGGAAAAAATGAGTAAGATTAAGGCAAAGATGCTTAACTAATTAAAAATTAATCTTAAAACTTGAAAAATATTCTTATTTGTTAGATACTTATTAGAGCCTTAAAAAAATAGGTTGAGAGTTTTTAGTATGATTTTTAATAAATTATTGTATTGTTTAGTATATGTTTAACACGGTAGTAGACTATTTTGTATACTTAATATTTAGATTATTAATGTTTCTTTTATATATTTTTCCTAAGAAACTTGTATTAAAAGTTCTTTCTTCGTATGCAAAATTAATTCTAAAACATAATGAATTATATAGAAAAGTTACATTAGTAAATTTAGGTTTTGCATATCCTGAAAAAAGTGTTGACGAACGTCTTGTATTTATTGATAAAATTTGTGAAGAGCTTGCAAGGACTTTTTATGATGTAATAAGAATCCCTCATTTATCAAAAGAATGGATTGAAAAGCATATTAGTTTTGAATCAAAAAATGCGTTAAATAATAAATATTCGAATAAGTTGCCAATTATTTTTGTTACAGGTCATTTAGGAAGTTTCGAGCTTTTAATTTATTCTTGTTCTTTATTAAAAGGTAATCCTATAAGCATTGTAGTTAGAAGTTTTAATAATAAATTTATTGATAAATATTGGAATGATATTCGTCAGAGATACGGAAGTAAAGTCATAAAAAAAGATGGTGCTTATAAGACTACATTAAAAGCTATTAGAAATAATAATGATATTGGTTTCCCTTTTGATCAAAATATGAAAAAAAATGATGCTGTATTTGTTGATTTTTTTGGTAAAAAAGCAGCTACTTCTAAAACATTAGCAGTCCTTGCGTTAAGGCATCATATTCCAGTGGTGTTTGCATATATGAAAAATCTTGGTAACGACAAATATGCAATAAAAACAAAAGAGTGCTATTATGATGATATTTATAATAATGAATCTTTAAATCATGATGAAAAGATAGAGGCTTTTACAAGCCGAGCTATGGGGATATTTGAAGAACATGTAAGAGAGTTTCCTACTGGTTGGTTTTGGATGCATAGGCGCTGGAAAACAAGACCAGAAGGTGAAGAAAGATTTTATTAATTGATTTGATTGCTAATTGATTTGATTACTAATTGATTTGATAAGAAAAGGGATAAAATTAAAACTTTATCCCTTTTCTTATCTGATTTTAGGATTTGTTATCTTTAACTATCTTCTTTTACGACGTCCTCTTGATGGACGGTCATCGTCGTCGTAATCATCATCGTCGTCTTCATCATAATCGTCATCGTCGTAATCATTCAGATCGATCTCTTCATCTCCATCATCAAAGTCATCGTCATCATCATCAGAGTCTGTATCTTCTTCAATTTCTGAGAAACAATTAGGATCGATTTCTTCTAATGCGTCAACTAGAGCTGAAAAAATTGCAGCAAATTCTTCTGTTGCAACATCGTCTGAATCAATTACACTATCAATTGCAAGCTTTAGCTCTGAAACCATTGCAGCATCAACTTCTTCTGCTAATGCTTCTTCATCATCGTTTTCTTCATCTTCGAAATCATCATCTTCTTCACGCTCACCAGAGTTAAATTTTTCTTCTAATTCTTCTTGAAGCTCAGCATATGCTTCTGCTAATTGTGATAATGCTGAAACTAATTTATCGTTTGCATGTGATGCCATATAATCAATTCTCCTTAAATTAAATACCTATATGTAATACATACAGCAACAACTTTTTTAGAAAAAGTTTTAACCATATTAATACAAAATAAATATAAAGTAATTATTAATAACAATATAAATTTACATATAATTAGTAACCTATAAATAACATATAAATCAATAGGTAAAATCAAAAATTTTTCATTTTTTTTTGAATATTTATTCTTAATAACTAATAATTTAGTCTTTTAATGTTATTAAAGTTAACTTATTATAAAATAGTAATGTAATTTATGTAAATTATTAGTGATTTTTATAAATCATGATTTGTTTAAAAGATAAGTAGGTTATGTCAGACAAAAGAAGATCAACAAAGAGGCAAAAAAGTCAAGGAGTGACAAGTAGGCCTTCTAAAAATAGTGAAAAAGAAAAAGCTCCTATAAAAAATTTTAGTACAGAATTTCTAATTTTTGTATTATCCATAATTACGATTTTTTTAACATGTAGTATTTTGTCATGCAAGCCAATTTTAGAAAATGGAAAGGCTTCTAATTTAATGGGGCCGCTTGGCCATTTTTTAGGGACATTACTAAAAGGAAGTCTTGGTTGGGCATCTCTTTCAATTATTTGTTGGTTTTTCGTTGCTATTTTATTTAATTTTAATTCATTAAAAAATAAAAATAAGAAAAAAGATGAATCACCTAAATATAGAATAGAAATAAGACTTATTTCTTTAATTTTAAGTATTATTTGTTTTGCCACATTTGTTGCTTTAATGTTTGGAAGTGTAGGGGGAGGAGATGTCGGTAACAATATAGCAAAAGTGTCCTCAAAATATATAGGAAAACTTGGAGCTGGAATTTTATCATTTAGTTTCTTTGTAATATTAACAGGTTTTGTTTTAAATTATACTTTTGAAGAATTTGGCCATTTAGTTTTTCAAGGTATAAAAATATTTGCTAAATATACCTTTTTAGTTTTTCCTTATTATTGTTTCCAAGGTTTTCTTTATATTTTACAGAAGATATTTTATCCAATAAAAGACTACGTACGATTTCTATATCCTGAAGAAGAAGAAGAAGAAGAAGAAGAGCTTCCTAAACCAAGAAGAAGAAGAAATAGAATTGAGGAAAAGGAAGAGGAAGAGTACGAAGAAGAAGATGAAGAGGAAGAATGTGAAGAAGACGAGGATGCCCAAGAAGATGAGGAAGGGGAAGAAGATGATGAGGAAGAAGGTTATGAAATTTTAGTAAAAAGAAATAATCCAAAAGATAGTGTAAGATCTATTCGAGAAGCTGATAAG
>CAKMMH010000010.1 GCA_927798255.1 uncultured bacterium
TCTAGTACTAAGCGAGAAGCTCCTCTGCTGTAATCGTACTTTTATGTCCAAATTGTACGTCTCTTAACCCTTTTTACTATAATATCTGTATGTTCTTCAAATGTAGGATTTTTCTTCTTTATCTTGGCAAGTATTTTCTCCGTTTCCTTAAAATTGAGTATTAATAAAAAAATTATAATCAGTAACTTTTTAGAATATTGGTAAAACGCGGAATTTTATTTATTAAGAAATAATTTATATAAAAACAATAGGTTACTATCGAGAAGTTTATGAGAAATAAAGGACTTACTTACCTAGATACGCTAAATTATTATTAGGCTTTAAAAAGGGAGATTCTCGCGAATGTTCTTACGTAAACATTCACGAGAATACATAGCTTACTTAATAATATTTATAATCCTTGCCTTTACATAAATAACTTTTTTGGGTTCAAAGTCTATAAGACCTGGATAGGTTTCTTTTATGATAGATAAGATTTCATCTTCCTTGGCATCTTTTGGAATCATTACAGTTTTTTTCATTTTTCCATTTATTTGTATAGGAAGTTCAACCTCGCTTGCTTCAAGATATTTCTCATCATACTCTGGCCATTTATCATCAATAAGATTTTTACCAAATATAATTTCATAAATCTCACTCGTAATGTGAGGTGCAAGAGGATTCAATAAAATTAAGAACTGTCTATACTCTTCTTTTGTTATAAACTTATCTTGCTTAATAATATTTGAAAATTCCATTAAAGAAGCAATTGCTGTATTTAATCTTAAATTTTCATAATCATCTGAAAGCTTCTTAATAAGTTTATTTAATGGAATAATATGTTCTTTTGAAACATTTCCTTCTTTTATAATTTCTTGGAATCTCCAAACTTTATCTAAAAATGAAGTAATACCAGTTATTCCGTTATAAGTCCAAGGAGTGTTGTCTTCATACCCTCCTAAGAAGTGAAGATGCATTCTTGTTGCGTCTGCTCCATATTGTTCAATTACTTCCATAGGAGATACACCATTAGAGGAACTTTTACTCATTTTCTTTCCTTCACTATCTAGCACTAGTCCACTTCCCATTTTCTTTATAAATGGATCTCTTGTTGGAACTGCACCAATTTCATAAAGAAAGTTTTGCCAGAAGAATGCATAAAGCACATGACGTGTAATATGTTCTGTGCCACCAGTATATACATCAACGCTTCCCCAATATTTTAATTTTTCAAAATCGGCTAACGCTTTATCATTATGAGGGTCTATGTATCTTAACCAATACCAGCTAGAACCTGCCCAGTTTGGCATAGTATCTGTTTCTCTTTTTGCAGGGCCACCACATTTAGGACAAGTTGTGTTGCACCAAGCATCAATTTTAGAAAGAGGAGAATCTCCATTTTCATTTGGTGTGTAATCTTGAGTTTCTGGAAGTGTTAAAGGTAAATCTTCTTCATTTAATGCAACGCAGCCACATTTATCGCAAAAAACAACAGGGAATGGTTCACCCCAAAAACGTTGTCTATTAAATGACCAATCTTGCATTTTGTAGTTTACAGTTTTTTTACCTTTACCATCTTTTTCAATTTTATTTGCGATTTTTTCTTTAGCTTCTTTAACAGTAAGACCGTTAAATTCTTCAGAATTTAACATCTTAGAATTTTTAGCAAGGTATTCTTGTTTTTCGACAGCTTGTTTCTCGCAATCTCCTTCGATTACTTGAATCATTGGAATATTAAAGGCTTTTGCAAAATCAAAATCTCTTTGGTCATGAGATGGAACTGCCATAACGGCACCTGTTCCATAATGAGCTAAAACAAAATCAGCTAAATATACTTTAACCTTGTTTCCATTTACAGGATTAATTGCATAGATGCCTTCAAGTTCGCAACCTGTTTTGGATTTTTGATCTGAAATTCTATCTAATTCACTTCTTAAAGAAGTTTCTTTTATGTACTCATTAACTTTGTCCATATTTTTAATATAAGGACTTAATTTTTTAACGAGCTCATGTTCTGGAGCCATAACAAGAAATGTTACGCCATATATTGTTTCGATACATGTCGTGTAAATCTCAGCATTTTCGATTTGTTCTCCGCTTTCATTGCAAAGTGGAAAAGCGACTTGCATTCCTTCACTTTTTCCAATCCAATTTCTTTGAGCTTCCTTTAGGTTTTCTGCCATAGTGATTCTATCAACATTTCCTAAAAGTTTTTCAGAATATTCACTCATTTTTAGAAACCAAACCCATCTTTCTTTTTGAATAACATCTCCGTGGCATCTGTCGCATTTTCCACCTTGGCTATCTTCATTAGAAAGGACTGTTTGACATGTCGGACAGAAATTAACGATTCCCTTTTTCTTATAAGCTTTACCTTCTTTTAATAATTGTAAGAAAATCCATTGAGTCCATTTATAATAATCTGGGTCACTTGTGCAAAATGTTCTATCCCAGTCAAAAGAAAGTCCTATTTTCCTTGATTGTTCAAAAGCAACCTTTGCACCGCTTTCAACAAAATCTTGAGGATTTATTTTATTCTTTATTGCTGCATTTTCTGCAGGAAGTCCAAAAGAATCACCACCAATAGGAAAAAGTACATTAAATCCTTTTAATCTTTTATATCTTGCGAGTGTGTCGCCAGGGACAGTTCCTTTAAGGTGTCCCATATGAAGTTTTCCGCTTATAAAATAAAATTCGTAGAGAATATAAAATTTAGGTTTTGTAGGATGGAAATCTACTGCTTTAAATGATTTTTCTTCATACCATCTTTTTTGCCATTTTTCTTCAACTTCTTTAAAATTATATTGCTTCATATTATTTTCCTAAAAAATTATGAAATTACAGATATATAGTTACATATAAGTAATTTTATACCACAATAATGAAAGTAATGCTATTTAAAACCTATTAGATATTTAATTTTAAGCTTAAAATACCACGATAAATTATATAATTAATTATAAATTATTGTCCTAACATATCTTCAATTTTTGATAACTCATCTAGAGTACGCTTAGAAATTTTTCCTCTAATTACAAGCTCAAAATTATTGACGTTTCCTTTAATTTTAGTTAGTGCAGATTCTATAATTGTTGCTAGCATCTTTGTCCAAAAAATACAGTCTGTTTGTAAAGTGGTTATTGCTTTCTTATTGTTTGTAATTGCAACAGGTAAGAAAGTTGTAGTTAAGAAACGATTAAAGTGATATTTTTTGTTTAGATGCGGTAAAGTTGAAACAATATTTGTATATATAGTTCCTGCATCTTTAATATTTACATTTTTGTTTTTATTTGATTTTTTTATGAATTTTATCTTTTCTTTATTAAATTTGTTTGATTTAAGTATTTGAATTTACATCATTTATATTAAAACATAAAAGAAATATTTTTAAAAGTTTTAAATTGTTCGTAAAAACAGTGATTTTTTGATACTAATAAAAAATGTTATTTTATATAATACAATTGTTTTAAATAAAATGCATGGATTTTTGGACTACTTATAGAATATAATAAAATTTAGTGGTGAATATTTAAGTAATAATAAGGTTTATATGTACAAAATTTTAAAAGCTAAAAAATCTGATTTCTTGTTTGTTAGTAACTTATTAACTGAGCTTTATGGCTGGCTATCTAAATTTTCAAAACATACTTTTGATGCAAAAAATGAGATTTCTTATGAAGAATACATAAATAATCTAAACGATTTTTATGTTCTTAAAAATGAAAGTAAGCTCTTTGGTGTAATGGCGTCAAAAATTAGAGATATAATTACAAAAAATAAAAAATAAATAACATAAGACTAAAAGTCCTTGCTAAAAATAAAATTGCTTATAATTTTTACTTAAAAAATGGCTTTGTTAAAAAAAGTGAAGTTTTAGAATATATTAATAATAATAAAAATTTGAAAAGTTTAAATAATGTTAATTTTAAAGAATATAAAGTAGAGCTTGCAAATAATGTTAACTTTAAAGAAATAAAAGACTTGATGAAATTTAGAGAAAATAGAGTTATCGATACACATAGAAATATTTTAAATGATTGCACTAATGTAATTAAGAAAAAAGAATTTGATAATTATTTAAAAGATAACTTAATATTTGTTATTAAATTAAAACTAAAAATTGTTGGAGTACTTGGTGTAAATATTAATTTTCTAAATAATATGGGGTTTGTTAAAAGAGAGGAGCTTAATATAAACTTTCTTTTAATAGATAAAAATTATAATGATAATTTTGATTTTGAAAAAAATATTATTTTTTCATTTTTTAATCATATAAAAGAAATTGCTAAAAATAAAAATATTAAAATTATAAAATTAGCTATTTATCCTAATCAAAAATCTATTTATAATATTTTAAAATTACAGGGGTTCAATAAATTCTCGTTTGATATGGAAAAGTGTATATAAAAATCAATATAGATTATCTAAATTTCTTGACTATTTTAAATTAACTTTAAAAATCTTCATAAAATGTTTAAACAAGTTTTTGAGTTGTCTTTTTAAAAGGAGTCACCCTATGTTACCAAGCATTAATCAAAGAGTTATTTATCATGTGTATCTAAAGTCATTTTGTGACGCAAATGGTGACTTTATAGGTGATTTAAAAGGATTAATGCAAAAGCTTGAATATTTAAAGGCGCTTGGCGTCGATATTATTTGGTTTACTCCAATTTTTAAATCAGGTGGCGCAGATGGCGGGTATGATATAGTTGACTATAATGATATTGAAGAATGTTTTGGTTCCTTAGATGACTTAAAAGAACTTATTAATCAAGCTCGCGCTCTTAATATGGAAATTATGCTTGATATTGTCCTAAATCATGTTTCTACAAAAAATGAAATGTTTAAAAAGGCAATTAGTGGTGATAAAGATTATGAAGATTATTTTCTTTTTGTAAAAAGTCCTAAAGGAAAAGATGCTCCAACTAAAATTGAGTCGGTGTTTGGCGGAAGCGCATGGGAATATGTTCCTGCGCTTGATAAACATTACTTTCATGTTTTTGCTATAGAGCAAGCTGACTTAAATTACGATAATCCAAAAGTTATCAAGTTTGCTCAAGATGTTTTTAAATTTTGGAAAAACTTAGGCGTTAAATGTTTTAGACTTGATGCAATTTGTCATATATCAAAAGGGGATATTCTCAAAGAATACGAAAAAGGGGATAGAAGTGTTCATGTGAACGGTCCGAAAGTACATGAATTTTTAAAAGAAATTCTTCATGGTGCTTTTAGTAAAGATGAAGAATATTATATTATAGGTGAGGTTAGCTCCCCTAATATTGATAAGCTTTTACAATATACAAAAAAAGATAGAGAGGAGCTAGATGCTGTTTATCACTTTAAACTTCAAGAAACAAATTGCACTAGCAATAATAAATGGGCTTTTGAAGAAAATTATTTTCTGCCATTTAAAAAACGAGTTGATGATTATTTTCTTGCAATGCAGGCAAATGATGCAAAAACTGTAAATGCTTTTGAAAGTCACGATTTCTCAAGAGGTGTTTCTAGGATACTAAATGATAATAAATATAGATACGAGTCTGCAACAACTCTTCTTTCGGTGCAAATGTTTCTTCCAGGAACAGTTTCAATTTTCCAAGGTCAAGAAATAGGAATGACAAATGCGTATTTTACAGATTTAAATAAGTTTGATGATGTAGAAAGTAAAAATTATATTAATAAGTCTAGAAGCGAAGGTAAAAGTGATAAAGAAATCTTAGACATTTTAAATAAATCATCTCGAGATAACGCAAGAACTGCAATGCAATGGAGTAGCGATAAAAATGGAGGGTTTAGTGTATTAGATGAAAAGTTAGCTAAGCCATATTATGTAGATGATACACCGGTTGTTATTCCTCCAAAAATTAATCCTAATTATAAAGAAATTAATGTTAAAAAGGATATGGAATCTCAAAAATCTGTGTTTAATTTCGCAAAAAATATAATTTCAATAAGAAAAGAATTAAAAGCTATCGAATGCGGAAAATATGAAATGATTTTAAAAGATGATCCTCAAGTTCTAGCATATAAACGCGAATTTGAAGGACACGAATTAATAGTTGTTTCAAACTTTTTTGAAAATGAAACTAAGGTTAATTATGATCTTGATGGTTTCAAAGTACTTGCTGACAACTATAAAGAACAAGTTTCTTTAGAAAATGTAATTTTAAAGCCTTATCAAACAATCATATTTTATAAATGATGATTGTTAGTTGTCCCTTTTACTGCTAACGGTGATTAAAATTCTTATTGCCCAAATGCTTTATATTGATTAGTTTCTCCTTGAAGAATACTTAAGGGGATTTTATGAAAAGTGTTTTTAAATTAGTCCAAATTTTATTTTTATTAATGATATTTGTTATTTTTTTAGAAGATGCAAGTGCAGCAAATACTTGTACTGTTAGCTCGGATCGTGGTGCATGTTCAAGTCTTTTTGAGTGTAGAGAAGGATTTGTTACAAAAAACTTGAATGCGAAGATAATGTAGATAATGATAAAGATGGTTTGATTGGCTTAAGGGATGATGATTGTGTTGTGGCTATAAAAAGAAGCGAAGTTACAGGTTCTGATAATCCCTATGTTATACTCGCAAGTACACATGGTACGATTGATACAGGTTTATTAAGTTATTGCGGTCTTAATTCAACTGAAACTAAGCTAATTAATTTGACGTTAGCAAAAAAGATTGTAGGTAATTCCTTTAGTTATCAAGGAACTAGTTATGGAGATAATGATTCAGCATTTTATAATAGAGATGGCACATTAAGAGTTTATTATAATTCTTATAACTCTGGTACTACGGTATCTGCTAATGCAAATAGATATTAAACGCGATCGTCTCGAGTATATCATCTTTTGGCTGGGGATATCATATATATGGGGACATTTTCTGATAAAAATGCTGTCGATAGATGCTTTAATATGGTAATGCTATACAATAAGCAATATGTGGAGTCTGATTCTCGTGGGGGGGCTGACGACCCTATATGTACTTATTAATAAAAATCAATTAGCATGATTTTGTCTAAGCTATCTTCTTTTCCTTAAATTATTTTTCTATTTTAGCACATCTTTCATACTTATTTTCGATATCCTTTATGGAAGTAAAGAATAGTTAAAGTAAAAAATTTTTACTTTAATTTTTTAACATTAAATAGAGGAGAAACTAATATGAATATTAATGTAAGTCAAATAAAAAATGATTTTAATAGTGTTAAAATGGAAAATTATGAACAAGCAGGAAATGTAGTTGCTAAAAATTTTAGTGATGCTGAGGCTCTTGTAATGCAAACTTATACAGTAAAAGAAGAGGATGATATAAAACGTCTTGCTAATGATTTGGGCATAACAGTTACATATAATAAGGATGAAAAAGGTAATAATACGACACTTAATAAAGATAAAACTTTAGAGCAAATCCAAACAGTAGCTAAATTAAAATATGAAAAAGCTTCTCGTATTTACTCTATGTTTACAAAGATTATGGAGAATGCTCACCAAATGCTTATGCAAATCATAAACAAGATTGGTTAATTAATGTAAACATATAGAAAGGAGGAGTATATGACCATTATTTCTGAACTTAGACAAGCTTATAAGGCAGAAAATTTAGATGCTGAATCTTTAAAAGATTCTATGGCTGATATGATGAACACTCTTGTTGGTACTAATAAAAAAGGTTCTAACATTGGAAATGAGGAAATGGGGGAAGATTTTGTCTATACTTCTCTTGTTTATGATCAGCTTAAAAAACAAAATCCATCACTTGCCGAAACTTTTAAAAGTAAAATTGCTAAAGTTTTTAACAAATTAAATTCTGAAGCAAAACGTGAGTTTCAGCCTCTATATAAGGCTACAAATAGAATCCTTAAACAACTTGTAAAAGCTGGAGATATTTCAAAAAAGATTAATAAGGTAATGAAAAGAATCGCTTTTGGAAAATGTCAGCTAGATAACGATAAGGAACATATGAAAAGAAAACCTACCGTTATCGATAAAAGTGAAGAAAAAACAAATGTTGATGAGGTAATTGAAAAAATTGGGTCTAATAGAGTAGCTTCTAATGCTGCGGTAAATGCGATGACTGCTAGGGTTGCTAAGAAGCAAGATACAGTTGAAGCTTGGGAAAAGAAAAATAAATACTTAGATGGTTTAAAGGCAGATCCTATCGAAATTAAAACTGAGGCAGATGTAACACCAGCTAAACCAGTTGAGGAAAAGAAAGAGGAAGAAAAAAAGATAAATGTCTTTAAAGGTGGTATAAATGATATGGTGTTTGATCCTAAATCTGAGTATGGAAAGCCTGTTTTCATTTTACCTGATATTTATTCAAATGTTTACGAAATTGATGAAATTATATTTGAAGATAAAGATGGAGCATCTTTAGGAGAGGTGAAATTCGGTGGTACTGAAGAAGGGTTAACCGACCCATCGATGGCAAGAAAATTTTACTATTTAGATGGTGATGTTGAATTGCCTTCAGATGTTCGTATAAAACTTAGTTTCAAAGATACTGATGAAATTTTCCGGTTGGCATTTGATTCTAAAGATACTCAAATACGACAGTATAAAACAAGAAATAACTACATCTAAGATAGATATAATTTATTAAAAGAGTACTTTCTAAAGCGCCATATGAAAGACACATTATTAAAGTGTTTTTTATCTGGCGTTTTTTATTCTAGTTATATTATTGCATTAAATTCCTTGTGGATTATTTATAGTTTAGAATCATGTTAAATTTAAATATTTTGTAATAAAAACAGTGTATTAGGAATTTATTGATTTTTGATTTAATTTATTTTAGAGAATTGTTAAGTTTTTAATTTAAAAAATAAAAATTAATGCAATATAAAAATTGTTATTTATCAATATGTTATAACAATAATTTACTACATATAAGAGTTTAGTTAAATTCTGATAATAATAATTTAATAAATTTTTAAAGAAATATTCACTTAAAATCAATATGTTATATAAAAAAATTAAAAAATGTAAAAGTTTTAAAATATTTGGTAAAAATCCTTAAATAATTTTAGTTATCTGCCGACACTGTGATCGTACAGTAAAATACTCTAGAAGTTGGGAAACTTTTTTAAAGTGTGGTAAAAAGACTTGGGAATTAAAGTAAGGACTGACATATTTGCAATGGATGCAATTAGAGGGTTATCAAAGACCTCTAAGGGGCTAGACGAGATCTACACTCAACTTGCATCTGGTAGCAGAATCAATAAGGCATCTGACGATGCTGCAGGACTTGCAATAGCTTCTAAATTAAATGCAGATTCTAGAGTTTATGGCCAAGGTATAAAGAATATTAATGACGGTATCTCAGTTCTTCAAATAGCAAGCAACGCAATTACATCACTAAAAGATATCACAATAAGAAGACAAGAACTTGCAGAACAATCAGCAAACGGAGTTTATTCTGACAAACAAAGAGAAAGTTTAAATAAAGAATTCTTTGAACTTAGTAGCGAATTCCAAAGAATAATTGCAACAACTCAATTTAATGGCTTAGATCTCTTTCAAGAAAGTGGATTAAATGGTTTATCACTTCAACTTGCTTATTCAGATTTACAATTAGATTTTGGTAATTTATTTGATGAAATGAAAACAATGGGAGTTTATAATGTTGGTTATTCAGGAGCTAAATCAAACACATATACAGTAGCTTCACTTCAAGGTGGTTATTCATCAGATGTTGCTCTTGGTGACTTAAATGGGGATGGAATCCTTGATATGGTTGTTACAGACTATGGTACAGCAGCTCAATGTGCAACAAGTGGATATTCTAATACAGTTTCAGTATCAATGGGGAATGGAGATGGTACTTTTGGAGCTGCAACTTTCTATGAATTAGGTGTTGGTACTAGACCTCATAACGTTTCTTTGGCAGATGTAAATGGAGATGGGCAACTAGATATTTTAGCAGATACTGCTCAAAATGATGTTGTATATGTTTTACAAAACCAAGGAAATGGCGTATTTAATAGTGATCCTCTTAGTAATTCAACTTTCAACCCTGGTATATACGTATTAAATGGTATGGCAACAGGTGATATTAATGGTGATGGAAATACAGATATAATATCAACAGGCAGAACTAATAATGGTTCTGGCTTATATTATGGAGTATTTGTTGCTACTGGAAATGGAACAGGTGTAAATGGTTTTAGCGCAAATACAAATGGAGCAGTTATCCCTTCAGCTGCTTTTAAGATTGAAGTTGGTAAATTAAATGGTGATGATTATGATGATGTAATAACAGCAAATAGAAGTGCTAAAAGTTTCTCAGTATTGTATTCAAATGGTAGTACATTAAATAACGCTGATACTTATAATGTTGGCGCTGCTGTTAACGATGTAGCAATGGGAGATTTAGATGGTGATGGAAGAAATGATATCGCAGTAGCTGCAGGAAATAATGTTTATGTTTATACTCAAAATTCAAATGGAACATTCACACAAGCTAAAACTCTTGAAGCTGGCAAAACAGTGACTTCAGTAGAAATTGCAGATGTGAATGGAGATGGTTCTTTAGATATAGTTTCAGCACAAGGCGGTGATAATACGGTAAATATCTTTATGGGAGATGGTTCATTAGGCTTTAATAAACAAACAGCATATATTGGAAATGGCCCAGTTGCAATGACAACAGGTGATTTAAATAATGATGGCTTAGTAGATGCTGTTATAGCAAATTCAAAAGGTTCTACTGCAACAGCTATGGTGGCAGGGGAAACTTATTTAGACATTTCAACTCAAGAATCAGCTCGTGGTTCATTAGGAACTCTTGATGATATATTATCAAGATTATCACTTGTTCAAGGAAAAATTGGAGCTTTTGAATCAAGATTAGAAACAGCAGTAAATGTTATGCAAGTATCAAAAGAAAACTTTGTATCTGCTGATTCTGCTATTACTGATGTTGACGTTGCAGAAGCTACTGCTAAGATGGTAAGATTAAATATCCTAGAACAAGCTTCATCTTCTGTTTTAGCTCATTCTCATTTACAGGCAGATATTGCACTTCAACTTCTAAGCTTCTCAAGTGATAATAATTCTCATAAAAATAAATAAGAATTCTTGTACTAACCTCATAAATTTATATAAAAAATATTAAGGAAACACTGATTAATTCAAAATTTCCTGCAAGGAATAATGAAGCTAGTTTGTATCGGTACTAAGATGGGGTACATGCATGAAATTTTGAAACAATTTCGGGGGGATACCTCATTATAAAAAATTCTCCACGCGCCGACTATGTAAGGGTAATGGCACCCGCAAGGGGGCGACTAAATTTTGCATTAATCAATGTTTCCTTAGTTTTGCTTATTTTAAGATATTTTCACATTAAAAATTTTATATTATCCCTATTTTAAACGAGTATTTTTAATTTCTGTTTCTTGATTTTTTAATATTTTACGAAGGAAAATAAGTCTTAAGAGTAAAACAGCGTTTATATTTAACTTAATTAAAGTTAATTGAAAAAATCTTTTTTAATATTTCAAGTACTTACAAAAAATACAATATTTAGTGATTGACCTTTTTGTTTAACACAAGATATTGTGTTTAAAGTGATTTTAAAACATCATGGATTTTAATAAAAAATTCTTAAAATTGGAGGTTAAAATATAATGTTAGCAGGAAATAATACGGCAAAAAGTAGCATCGAGAGACAAGATTTTGATGGGTTCAAGAAAAGAAATGGAATGATTGTAAAATTTGATATTTCTAAAATTAAAAATGCTGTAACCAAAGCCTTTAAATCTGTTTACTACAAAAGTGATGAAAGCTTTTCTGAAGATGCACCTGAAATTATCACAAGAAAGGTTTTAAATGAATTAAATGATGAAAATGGACTTTATTATGTTCAAGAGGATATACACGGAAAAAGAATTCCTAGCATTGAAGATGTGCAAGATTTAGTAGAAGTTGTTCTTGCAAAAGAAGGATATTTAGAAGTTTTAACAGAATATAAAACTTACAGAAAACAAAGAGAACTTGCAAGAAATAGAATTAAAGTGTTAAGAGATAACGCTTCAGAGGATGATATAGATGTTACAGATGCAACACTTTTACTTGTAGAATCTCACTCATCAAATATTACTCGTCCTTGGGATAGAAAAAGAATCGTAAATGAGCTTATAGAAGAAACAAGCATTGGCTCAGAAATGGCAAACATAATTGCAAAAGCTGTTGAAAATCAAATTATAACTGCAAAACTTACTTCTGTTAGCTCTTCTTTAATAAGAGAGCTTGTAAATAATGAACTTGCAATTAGAGGACTTCACGCTCAGCTTAGAGATTTATCATCTTATGCTGTAAGTAAGAAATTTATCGAACAACTTATGTTCACAAAGTCAGTAGAAAACAGTAACGTTGTAAACAATAACCCAGAAGCAGTAAATCTTGGAATTGCAGAGCTTGTTTTAAAGCAATGGGCATTAGATACTATTTTCTCTCCTGAAGTAAAAAGAGCACATGACACAGGTGCTATTCACTTGCATGATTTAGGATATCCACATAGAGTTTACTGCTCATCTCACAGCGTGGAGTATGTTAAAAAATATGGTTTAAAAGGACTTTTAAATTTAAACACAGAGTCAAGCCCAGCAAAAAGTGCATCAGTTTTAACTGGTCACTTAAACACCTTCCTTGCTTCAATGCAAGCAAACTACGCGGGAGCTCTTGGAATTGCTTACATTAACATTTTTTATGCTCCACTTTTAGAAGGAAAAGATGCTAAATATTATAAGCAAACTGCTCAAGAACTTATTTTTAATGGTTCTCAAAATGCGTTCTCAAGAGGTGGGCAAACTCTTTTCTTAGACTTTAATATTCACACAGGAATTCCTGAATACATGAAACAAGTTCCAGCAGTTGGAGCTGGCGGAAAGTATATGCTTATGCTTTCAGATGGTGCTAAGGTATTCTTAAAAGAAGAATTAAGAGAACAAAAAGATGCTAATGGAAATCGTTTAATGGATCTTTATTATGAAGATGAAACAGGCGAAAAGAGATTAGTATTAAGAGAGCTTGCTGATAATCAAAAAGGCATAGTTTATGATGAAAAAGTTACAAATGACCTTAAAAAGAGAGGAGAAAAAATTGTAACTTACGGAGACTATGAAAAAGAAGCAAGAGATTTTGCATTAGCTTTAATTGATGTATTTGCAGATGGTGATTGCAATGGTAAGATTTTTGAATTCCCTAAATGTGACTTCCATGTAAGCGAAGAAACATTTACAGACCCAGAGCAATACAAAGTATTCTTAAAAGCTTGTGAGCTTTCAAGTAAAAATGGTTCTACATACTTTATCTTTGATAGAGATGCTGTAACACTTTCTGCTTGTTGTAGACTTAGAACTACAATTAGCGATAACAGAATGCTTCTTCACCCAGAGTCTTTAAGATTCTGTGGATTCCAAAATGTTACAATTAATATTCCTCAAGCAGCTTATAGAGCGGCTAAGAAAGGCGAAGCAACATTAGACGGGCTTTACAAAGAAGTAGAGGAAATGATGGAGCTTTGTGCTAAGGCTCATTTAGAGAAGAAGAAAAAATCAAAAGAAATGATGAGTGAGCCAGGATGTCCTTTATATCAAGTTGGAAAACTTGCTTGCGATGGTAGACCTTATATTGAGCTTGATAAGTGTACTTACATTATAGGAATAATAGGGGTAAACGATGCTGTTAAGTTCTTAACTGGAAAAGAACTTCATGAAAGTCAGGAAGCTCAAGACTTTGGCTTAAAACTTCTTGCTAAGATGTTCTTAAAGAGCAAAGAGTTAGGTGAAAGATATAATTTAAAATTCAGCATCGAAGAAACTCCAGCAGAGAGTGCATCAAGAAGACTTGCAATGACAGACCTTGTATACTTTAACAAGGAAGCTAAGGATATTGTTAAGGGTGGTGATGAGGATTTTGCATACTATACAAACTCTATTCATATTACTCCTGAAGCTCCAGTTTCACTTGTTGAGCGTATTAGAAAACAAAGTATGTATCACTCAATGATTGAGTCAGGTGCTATAATTCATGCATTTGTTGGTGAAGAAAAGCCTTCTCCTGAAGCTATAAAGAAACTTATAAAAGATACTTTTTATAAGACCCAAGCTGCGCAAGTTACAATTTCTCCAGAATTTACAGATTGTCTTGATTGCCACTCTATGACAAGAGGGTTAAATGATAAGTGTCCTAAATGTGGTTCAACGCATGTTGTAGGAGAGACAAGGGTTGTAGGATATTTCTCAAAGATTCAAAACTGGAATAAGTCAAAGAGATTTGGAGAATTACTTGATAGGCAACGCGGGTCTTATTCTATTGAAAGTGCAGATGAGGTTATTATGCATGAGCCAAAAGACTGTGCATGTACTAGAGTAAAATCAAAGTTAATAAATTCTTGTGAAGTTTTAAATAATAAGAGTCAAAATATAGGAGTACAAAATGACAAAGCAATACAGAATCAAAGTTTACGGGAAGAGAGGTTGCAATAAGTGTGCAATCTTAAAATCAAGACTTGCTAAACTTTTAGAAAATGAAAAGTGGCAAGATTTTGAGATGATGAATTATGATATTTTAACAGAAGATGGACTAGTTTCTTTTGTTAAAGAGGAAGTTTTAAATCCTCAAAGAATACCTTCATTTTTAATTCAAAAGAGAAATGAAAATGGAGAATTTGAAAATATGATAAATCCTGAATGGAAAACAAATAAAAAAGAGGCAGAGCCTTTTAAGTTTATTGGGATTGAAACAGACTATTCTTCAAAAGGAAATGGTGTCATAACTCCAAAACAAATTGACACAGTGCTTGAGTGTGCTATTTGTTAATGTACAGTTTTAATGTACTGTGTGCTAAAAAATAAAAGAGCTATCTTGTTAAATAAGTTTTTTAAAAATTAAGTTTAAGGGGTAGCTCTTTTCCTATCTTCTCTCTAATAATTTATCTATTTTAGAAATCATATATAAAGGAATAACCTATAAATTCAAAGTAATTTTTTCTAGATATAAAATCGTGATATATGTTCCTGTTAAAATAATTAAAAATTTAACAAAAAAATTTTTAAAATAGTATTGAATATGTATATATATATAATGCAACCGTTTGCTAATGAGGCAAACAAAAAAGGTTTTATAAGGTTTATAGGAAGGACAGTTAATGTGTAAAAGAAGAAGAATATACCGTAATTTGGTAGCTCCCCTAACCATGCAAGTTGAGGTTACATCATTATGTAACTGCAAATGTAGACATTGTTACAACTATTTGCGAACTGATAGCAATGATGCTATATTTTCAACAATTAATGTGGTTAAAAGTTTTACTGAATGATTAAATTAGTTTTTAGGCATACTTTTTAATATTTAATATTTTATATTATGAAAAGCATTGATTCGTTATTTCCATTAAAATCAACTTTTAAAAACATTACTTTTTATTATGATATTAATTTAGAAAAAAGTGTCCTTAATGATCTTGAAAATTTCTTAAATGAAAAGATAAGTAATTTAAAAAATTTTTTACAATTTGATAGTGAAAAAGAAATTAATATATATTTATTTAGTGATGTAAATTCATTCCAAAAAAATTATTTAGAAGATAAATGTCAAACAAGTGTTATAATTTCATCTTATGAAAATAATATTTATTCGATAAATCCAAAAAAGATTTTAGATAGAGATTATATTATTTCGCTAGGCGTTATTGCTTCAAGGTGTATTAACATATTATTAAATGATAAACTGAATATTAAATTGCCTAGATGGTTTAAAGAGGGAATAGTTAAATATTTTGGAAATAAAGCAGATAGATGCAGCCTCTTATATAATAGATTTAATAAAATTAATATTGAAACCGTAAAAAGTATAATTATTGATGATAACAATTCAATATATAATGATTTTAAAGAATATATTATATGTCAAATAGTAAATGAATAATTAATTGAAAAATATTACAAAAATGTTCTTAAAAAAATAATTAATAATAATGAAAATTCTATATTTCATGTATTAGATATCGAAAGTGAAAAATTTTGTAATAATTTATTTGAGTATTTTATATCTCAAAAATACCTAATACCAAGTTTTTTAAATTTATCTAAAGTATCACCTCATTTTAGCTATTATTTTAGTAAAGGTTTAAATGAAAAAACTTTAAATGATATAATTAATAAGCTTGAAAATAACTATGATTATGTTTGTGATATAGGAAATTTAAGTATTAGTGAAAAAGAGAATTTTAAGACAAAAGTTTTAATATATGATAGCATAGATGATTTTCATTATGATGTTCATAATAAAAAATGTGATAATTGGTTTACGGGGGAGTGCTTAGTAGATATTATATGTACCGTTAATCCATGTAATACATTACCTTATCATGATTATGATTCACAATTAGCTTCAGTGCTTCATGAGTTTATTCATGTCGTTACTCTAAGAGATAATGTTATGAGAGCTCCTTGGTTAAAAGAAGGAGTTGCCTTATATTTTGCAAATCCTGCACCAATTTATGTGGTAAAAAAGAAATATTTTGAAAATCCTCTTAATGATAAAGATTTATATATTTTATTTGGTGATGATTATAGAATGTTTCAGATAAATGGAGGGTATATATATTCTCACACAATTATTGATTATATAATAAAAACATATTCACTTAATGTGTTAAAAGTAATTTTAACTAATCCTCAAAAGTCTCCCTTTGAAATATTAGAAATTAACAAGAAAGATTTTTGTTATAATTGGCTAGAGTTCTTTAAAAGAGAATATATAAGTAAATGATGTATTTTATCGTTAGAGATATATTAAAAACTTAATTAGTGATCATTAAAAGATTTCTCTTGCTACATAACTAGAGTTTCTGTCTTATATACTTTGCATTTTTAGTTGAGCCCATTTTCTTTATTTTTCCTTCCTTTAACATAGAAACGAAATGTCTTTATAGATACAAGTGACAAAAATACTTCATATAATCTGCCTATATTTTTTATGATTTTGCATATATTTTAGTAAAAAATATACATTTTAATTACATATATAAAAACTTGCAACAACCATATTTTCTAAAATAGCACCTTTATATGCGCCAAGGTTTCCTTTAAGAATGTTTTTTGTGTCATAATTATTAAGCTCAGAAATAAGTAGCCCGGTATCTGCATAAAAAGCTTTATATTCTTTTTCAATAGTCGAGATAGTATAAGTGGATGGTGGTTTTTATTATTTTCCAAGTAACTAGTTTTTCATAAATATTTCGTTTAAGCATATTGTAATCTTCTAACTCTTTAATATTAATATTTTTTTTTATTTTTTTAAGGGATAAAATGATATAATTTGCACTTTTTTAAAGGGTTAAGGATTAAGTCTTTTTTAAGCTTAGGTTTATTATTTAATTGTAATCTGAAATTCTTAAAAAAAAGTTAAACGCTTAATTATTTAAAGTTATCCTAGTTAACTAGCTTTTTGTTTAATTTCTAGTTTCTTCCAATTATAGACGCCGTATGAATCATTAAGTAAATTAAAGATTGGATTAAAAATCATTGGGATAACCTCAATATCTCCATATATTAGAGGTATTACCCATAAGGTTATTAATACAAAATCGTTAACAATATAAGAATAAAATACACAACTACTTCTTCTAATTTGAAAATATACGGCAGTTAAACTTGTCATTACAGATATAGTCAATACTATTAGTGCATTTGTATTAAAACTCTTTAATAGAAAATATGTCCAAATAGTCATAATTATAGCTACTATGAAAACTAACAAACATTCATGTTTATCAATTTTTTTAATAGTAATAGTTTTTGTTTTCTGGTTGTAATGCTTGAGCTAACTAATTATGCTGATAACATACATTGGTAACATTAAGAAAAAGTAAATAATAACTTCTCCATAAAATTTATTGTTATATGATACGATTGAATACAGAATGGTTGTTATTAATCCTGATAATTGTCCTAAATTTTTTCCTTTTGCCAGTAGTAAAGCTGCTAAAATTCCAATAAGTGAACAACTCGTTGTTAATATATCTGACTTAAATATAATTTCTACTGATAAAATTACTATAATACTTGAAAATAGTAGGGCTTTTTCAATCTTAGACCAGTCTTTTAATACATTTTTAAAGTTCATTTTACACTCAAATAGAAACTTTTCTTTTTAGAAATGAGAAAAATTCTACTTGTTTTTTTCAATGGGTTACGTTATTTTTTT
>CAKMMH010000011.1 GCA_927798255.1 uncultured bacterium
ACTTCCTCGGATTCATAACGATCACACTGAGCATTTGCTTCATGATCAGAGCTATCCCATAATCTTAAATATATTTTTCCTCTATAATCTACGCTATCATTACTATTATACTTGACTACAAAATATGTAGAACCATCTTTTGTGAAATCTACTTCAGACATCACTGTACCGTCTTCACATTCCCCCCATGTTATTATTGACTTTGCAGTTTTTGCATCATCTTGGTTGTGAGAATACTTTCCGGCTGAAAAAACTCCCCTTCCATCTCCACTCAAAACAACTTTACGACAACCACCCACTACATTTGCTAACTCAACATCATTCCAACTTGTACTATTAGTTGAATCTACGCTTGATTGCAGTCCAAGAGGATTTCCATTATTATCAACATCATTAAAATCATCAATTAACAATGCATTTCCATTATTTGTTAAAACAATAAATGCAAAACTAAAAACACAACTTAAAAATAATTTTTCTCTTTGTAGCATTTTCATAATTCCTTTACAAAATATTTACGAAACTATTACAAAATTAACAAGAAATAAGAATTTCGACAATATAAAAAATTATGAAACTAAGAGTCGTGTTTCAGGAATCAGATAACAAGAAAAGGGTTTCTGGTGTCGGGAACAGGTTTCAGGAAACAAGGGGCAGGTTTCAAGAAACTGGGAACAGATTACAGAGATTATCTTCCTAGTAGTTTGTATATCCCTTCAAGCCACACATTTGGCTTTTCGTTTTTTGAAATCCAAGCATCTGCTGACGCATCTTTTGCAAGCGCTTCTAAGTCTTGTTCTGGAATATTCGAAAAAAGTGCTATTTTAAGGCTTGGCATGGTTTGTTTTAACATTTTACACAAATCATTACCGTTAATACTTGGCATATTTATATCTGAAATCAACAAATCTATTCTTTCTTGGAATAAATAACTATGAAGCGTACTCGGATCATTTGTAGTAAATACTTCAAATCCCTCTTTTGTTAAAATATGGCTAATTATATTTAAAATCATCTGATTATCATCAATACATAGAATTTTCGTTTTCTCTTTTTTTTCATCATTTATAACATACGCACCATTATCACCTGAAACTTCCCCAACGTTTTCACAATTTAAAATCTTTTTACAATCTTGCATAAACATTTCAGCAGTTTGATATCTATTGTTAGGGATTTTTTGTAATGCTTTATTAACAATATTAGAAACATCTTCTGGAATGTTTAATGATTCATCAAAAGGAGGAATCGGCTGAGTTAAATGCATTAAAAGCGTTTGAACTATAGTTTCCCCAAAAAAAGGAACTTTTCCAGCAAGAAGCTCATATAAAACAATTCCAGCCGAATAAATATCAATCCTATGATCAAGATTAGGTTCACCAGCTGCTTGTTCTGGAGCCATATATTGAGGAGTCCCTAATGCAGAACCATCTATGGTCTTTGTATCATTTAATTTAATATCTTGCTTCATTTTGGCTATACCAAAATCAAGCACTTTTAACTCATCATAATCATCAAAATTTTCATTAAAATTTACTATCACATTTTCAGATTTTATATCCCTATGAACTACCCCTTCTTTATGTGCGCAAGATAGAACATCTAAAATATCAATCATGATTTTAAGAGCTAAATTATAATTAATAGCCCCTCTTTTCTTTACAAGCTCGCTTAATGTAATCCCCTTACAAAAATCAGTAGTCATGTAATAACGGCCATCATCATTTTTTCCAAAATCTCTTAATCTTGCAGTATTTTTATGGGAAAATTTTTCTAGTAATCTTGCCTCTTTTATAAATCTTTCTACGACCACATCGTTATTTGAAACTTCCTTTGACAAAAGTTTTAGTGCATATTCTAACTTTAGGTCATTATGCTCTACAAGGTACACTTCCCCAGTAGCTCCTTTACCTAACAACCTGATAACATTATATTTTCCAGCTATTTGTTCCATATTTATCGTAAATCTATCAATTAGAACTAATTTTTTATAATACCTATAAACCTTGATTATTTCATTTATCGGTAAAATTCAAAGAAAATTTTAAGTAAATATTAAAAATTGTGACTTTTTTTAGTCTTTTTTCATATAATTTGCATCAAATAAGCTAAGAAAAGTTTTTTACTTAGGTTAAATTTATGGAAGAGCAAAAAAAAGAAAAAGAGAATATTGTTGAATCAGCTTCAATTCAAGATAAAGTTGGTACACTTCAATTCTTTTATGATGTAGAACTCATAGTATCTGTAGAGCTAGGAAGAGTTGAGTGCACTCTTGATAAACTTATAAAATTAAGAAAAGGTTCAATTATAGAATTAAATAAACTTCCAGAAGAACCTTTAGATATTAGAGTTAATAATAAATTATTAGCACAAGGTGAAGCAGTAGTAGTAAATGATAAATTTGGTATAAGGGTAACTCAGATAGTTTCTCCAGACGGTGAATTAGACGCACTAGCTGCAGCAAGTAATAATTCAAAATAAAAAGTTTAAAATAGTTTCTTTTATTCGCATATTTGCAACTAAGAAAATCTTAATAAAATATCATTTAATATGTAAGAATAGTCGTCTTCTTTTTTAAGACTTCCAGCAACATCGATAACTTGTATTTTCTTATCTATATACTTAATTTTAGTATGATAAGGCGCAACAAAATTTTCATCAAGAAAGATAGAAGAAACTTTAGATGAGCCTAAATAATACTCAACCCCTTCATATAGTTTTATATCTAATATTTTAAGATTATGATTAATAGTTAACGTAATAAAATCTTTTTCTTTTACTTGAGATAAATCTTTATCAAAACAAGCATACGATAAACTTTCACATGTAGGTGAAATAGTATAAAAAAAGAAATCCATATTATTGATATTCATTTTATAGTATTTAGGAAGTAATATATTTTCATCATTAACATTTAGTACATATTCTTCATTTATTGAATAAATTGAAAAATAATCTTCAATAACATTACTATTTGTTATAGTTCCTGTTCTATCTAATCCTATTTTACTACCTAAACCTCTAATTTCTAGATATTCATTTTTTAGCGATAAATTGTTCTGATAAGATATTATTACACTCATACTATAAAGTTTATCGAAGAAATATTTAAAAAGTTGCTAATGATTAAATTAAATTTCAGAAAATAGGTTTCAGGGTTCGGGTCTCAGGAAACACTTGAAACCTGTTCCCTGTCACCTTACCACATATTCCTCACCAGGCAGTGAATCTATATAATTTTCAGCTTGTAAATTAATAATTATTAATGGTAAATCAAGATCTATAAATTTTTCATATAATTCACTTCGTGTAACTTTTTTTCGTTTTTTTATATATTCATAAACTGTTTTTTCAGATTCATTAGTAATGGTACTTTCAATATTATCAAGATTCATATCTTTTAAATACTCAGGATATAACTTATAAAAATCATCTATATTAGCAATAGGGATTGCTCCTTGAGTAATTAAATTATTTGAACCTTCAAATCCTTCGTCATACACTGGGCCAAGAACAGCTAAAAGATCCCTTCCCTGTTCAAGAGCATATCTAGCTGTAGAAAGTGCACCACTTTTCATAGCAGCTTGTGCAACAATTATAATTTTTGAAAGACCTGAGATCACTCTATTCCTATCTAAAAAATTATATGGAAGTGGCGAAGTGTCGGGTAAAAAATGACTTAATATTACCCCACCTTCTTCAATTATTTTATGTGCTAAATATTTATGCACAGATGGATAAATATAATTTACCCCGCTTCCTAAAACTGCAATTGTTGGAAATAAATTTGAAGGATTACCAAGAGCTCCTATATGAGATGCCGCATCAATCCCTTGAGCTAAACCACTAACTATACAAATGTTAGAATAACTTAAACTTTTTGCAAGCTCACTAACAAATTTAGATTGCATCAAACAAGCCTTCCTAGACCCGACAATAGCAACCGAGTTATTATAATCATAATCCTTTTTCCATATTCCTTTATAAAATAAAACTAGTGGCGGATTAAAAATACTTTTTAATGATATTGGATAATCATTAGTACCTAATAATAAAAATTTTATCCCTTGGCTTTCCCATTTTGATATTTTATTCATTATAGTTTCTTTAACTAATTTATTCTGAAACTTTTCAATTATCTTAGGAAAATTTTTTGAAATTAAATTTATACTATTTTCCTTTTCATAAATATTTTCATTTGATAAAAACAAACTAAACTCCCTACTTTCGCTAGGCTTTAATTCCATAGCAATTAATGATAAACATAAATAATCATAAAAATTTTTCATAATAAAAACCAATTAATAGAAAATTAAAATTAAGGAAACACTGATTAATGCAAAATTTTAGTCGACCCCTTACACGATGTTTTGAATTAATCAGTGTTTTCTTTAAATTACTAAAAAATAAAATAGCTTCATATAAAATTCTTCGAAAAAAATATAATTTATGTTGCTATATAGGAATAGGATTTTAGATAATAGGCTTCTGCGAGATATTTTGAATTAATCAGTGTTTCCTTAGAAATATTATGAGTCTACCACATTACTTAAGATTTGCTTACTCTTTGCTTTAATGTATTAATTTTTGCCTCAAAATCTTTTAATTTTTCTTCTTCATTATCAACTAATAATTTTGCATATTGCATTTTTAAATCAACAATTGAAAGATTAAATTGATTACTAAGCAATTTATCTTGCATAGACTTTATTTGAATTTCATATTTAGAAATCTTATCATAAAAATAGCTCTCAACTTGCTTATATAACCTAGTTAATTTTTCTTCTTTGATTTTATTATAATCATTTTGATTTAAATCATTATTAAGAATATCATATGAAAAACTTAAAAAATCATCTGATAATTTTTTAACATTTTCATCATTTTCTGATATCTCGCGTGCAATATCTAATAAATTCTTGTTATTATATTCTCTAATATCATTTATCTTTTCTGACAATTTATTAATTTGTGATTCTATAGCCTTATTACTATCTAATAATATTTTTTTTTGCCTTAACAATTTTTCTTCTGATAAACTTTCTCTCTTTTCAACAATATCCAATATCTCATTATAAGCTATAATTTCTCTTTTAGAATAATCTATAAACTTATCATTATCGTCATACTTTTTATCTTCAAAATTCAACCTAAACTTATAATCATCTTCTGTAACTTTAATATTGCCTATTTTATCCTCAAATTTATCTTCTTGAATTTGCTTAGAAAGTTTAACACTGTTATTAGGAATTACAAAAATACAACCTAAAACTATCAATACAACTAAAATAATTAAATGGCTTAATACTCTTAAATCACTACTAGACACATCAACTTTTTCATTGTTATTGTGGTCAGTAACTGTTTTATTCCATAATTTCTTATATTTGCCATCATCACTATTTTTAAATTCCTCAAACCTTTGAGTAAGCTTATTGTAATCTATATTATTTGATATCTCTTGTGGTTTTACGACCCTTGCTTTTGATTGTTCAATTAAGCTATTTTCTTCTTCATCAGATAATATTCTTTGGTTAAATACACCTACAAGCATCGCAGTAATATTATCTATTCCACCATTATCATTAGCCTTTTTTATTAACCCTCTGACACCTTCTTTAACATCATTATTGCTTATTATTTCCATGATTTCATTATCAGAAACCATATTATATAAGCCATCTGAACATAAAATAAATCTTTCCCTATAATCTAAAAATCCGAGTCTCGTTGTTTCAATCTCAAGACTTTTTCCCTGTCCGATAGTCTTAGTAAGCATATTTGAAATGGGATGACTTTTTGCTTTTTCCTGAGATATAACACCAGATTTTATAAGCTCATTTAAAACTGTATCATCTTCTGTAATTTGACTTATCGTATCGCCAAAGATTTTATAAACTCTTGAATCACCAACATTTAAAGTCCATGAACTTTTTGGCATCACAAGTAAACTTGTTATTGTTGTACCTAGGCCTTGAACTTCTTTATGTTCCATGCCATATTCGAAAACTCTCTCATTAGCTTCATATACTACTTTTTTTACATCTTCAATGTCGCTTATTTTTTTACCTTTTAATTCAGAATCTATATAAGAAACCGTCATCTGGGAAGCGATTTCTCCGCCATCAGTTCCGCCCATACCATCACAAACGACATAGTATATGAAATTTTCACCATAAACGACGATAAAATTATCTTGATTAGTTTCTCTCTTTGCGCCAATATCTGTTACTACGTAATGACCAATACGTGATAATATGTCTTTGTTAGGTTCTAATAAAGAGTTGCTCATTTAAAGTAAAACATAATAAAATTCTTAAAGCCTTAATTCTTATATCACTAAAAACTACAAAACATCATTAAATATTATTTCGGATATTTTACAAAAAATACTTAATACCAATTTTTTAAAAATTAATAATATTTAAAATTATCTTTAATAACAACTACTTAACATCTCTTACGAATGGCTGAGAATTAATATAAGGTTCCCTTCGTATTTGATCAACCATTCTAGTTGCATGTTCCCTAGTATCTTCAGGACCAGCAAGAACCCTATAATATCTCGAACCTCCAACTACTGATTGTTCAACTACCACTTTAAAACCAGACTCTCTAACTTTTCTAGATAATAACGCAGCCTCTCCCTCATTAGTTGTTGCTGCTATTTGAACATAAAATCCTCTAGGAATATGAGATGTACTTGAAGCAGTAGGTACATTTACTTCTCCCTGATTTCCTTGATTAATAGCACCTTGATACCCCATTGGTCGATTAATATCAGCTTGGTTATTATTATTTGGTAGATTGTTACCAGGAACACTATTAACACTATTTCCACTTGGCAATTTTGGTAAAATTCCACTTTGCGTATTTGGATTACTTGGCTTTTCTTGAATATTTAAATGTTGTACCTCAGGACGCTTGATATCATTATTTGGAACAATAACATTTGTAGGCTCAAGTTTAATTTTTGTATCATTTTCATTAATAGCAATTGTTTCTATTTTTTCAACCTTTGCTTTTCCATCCTGATTTACAGGTAACTTTAAATTATTTCCATTTGGCCTCTGAACTTCAATAATCTTATTATCTTTTGCAACAATTTTTATTGAAGCTTCTTTTTCATCTATTAATTTCTGCTCCTTTGGACTATCTATCTTAGGCAAAACTGGCTTAATATCATCTTTATTAACATCTTTTTCCTTTTTTAAATGTTCATCGATTTTTTTCTTTACATCTTTAATCTCTGCTTTAATATCCTCACTCTCTGTGTCAACGCCATCTACTACTAAAGCTACGTCCTCTTTATCTTCATCACTTCCTTTAATAATATCTTTTTTAACTTTTTGGCCATCATCACCATCTGCAAAATTGATATCTTCTACATATTCCCCGATAGCCTTTTTATTTCCACCAACCACATCAGGTACTTCATCATTACCAAGAATATTTATTTTATCTCCTTTATCATTTTTACCATTATCTTCATTTTGATTAATATCTTCTGCAATTTTAGCAAGTGTTGGAAGATCATTATCAAAATCTTCATTTAAACTATCTTTTTTCAATTTCTCATAAACTTGATTTACAGTTTTTTCATCAACATCATCTTTTCCTGTATCTGATAAATCAATAGGAACCTTAGCTAAATTTTCTCTACTTTCATTCATCGCATTTTCGAAACCAATTTTATTTCCGAAATAGACACCTAAATAAAACGCAAGTAACATGCACCCCATTACAATTCCACTTAGTGACACTACTTGGAACATACTCATTCTATACTCTTTAAAAGGTACCATTTAACAATAGACTCCTTGCAAAAAATTTTTTAAAGTAACAAAAAGAAAGGAAACCTCACTATAAAATTTTTAAAAAGGTACGACAATAAAAATTTTCATAAAAAATACATATTTATTTAAATATTACACTACTTTAAGAAATCTTGAAATAGGTCTAAAATAAAATTAAAGACAAACTTATCCTTAATACTAACAGTATTTGATTGAGAATCAGTAATTAACAAACCAGTATTTACCTTTGAATTATTAGTAAGTTTATAGCGAAAATTAGGACTATTTAAGACAAAATTAACTTCCCTTAAAAGATTATCTACCCCCTGAATCCATGTCCCAATATCTCCAGAAATCAAAGAGTCATACAAAGTAACCTTGAATAAATAACTTCTAAGTATTATGTTTCTTAATTTATCATCTCTTAAAAATTCAAATTCACTTGATGAGGTATTATCAATCTTTGTAAAAAATTTGTTAATCCTATTATAGGTTAAATTTAAAAAATATATAAAATTCTCTTGAGTATTAATTCGTGAATCTTCAAAGTTTATTTCTTTAAAATCTAAATCTTTTGAAAGCATATATGTTAAATTCATAAATGTAGTGTAACTATCGATACTCTTTATAAAATCACATAGCTTATGCTCATCTTCCTTATAAACATTTCCCCAATCTTTTGAATGAAATTTAAAAACAAAATGATTTTGTCCTTGTATTGTTTTAAAAAATTCTTTAGATAACTCCCTTTGATAATAGGTATTAGGGCCTAAAAGAGTAATAAATAAATCTTCATTGTTATTTTTAGTTATTGTATTAATTATATTAATGATATCTTTATCACTTATACATTTATTATAAACATCCTCTAATGTATTAAGAAAACTCTTATAGTCATCAAAATTAATACAATACTGATTATTTCCTAAATATAACTTTGAATTAACATTAAAATTTTTAAATAAAATACTATTAAGAAGTCCTTTAAAAGCTAGTCTATAAAACAAAGATTTAGAATATGTATTAAGTACAGGAACATAAACAATCGAATGATTAATTTTTACATCAGGATTCATTGGCGTTACATCTTTTAACTTAAAACTTTTAAGTCTTATATTTACATAATCCCCGACTAAAGATATATCACAATTCTCACAAGTAAAGTCCTTTGTAATATTATCAAATATTTCGTTTACATTTTTTTTATATTTTTTTGCTAATAAAATCAAAAAATCAGAATAGAAATCTCCTATTGATAAATTTAAAGAAGGTTTAAATACAATATCAATATTTGAAACATCATAAAAATTCTTTGCACTTTTTATAAGCTTATTGGTAATATCTGAAATATTTAACATGATTTATCCTTTAAATTACTGCACCAAAAAAACTTTCAAAATCTTGTAAAATTAATTCCGCATTTTGTTCATTTCTAATCTTTTCAATTTCTTTTAATATGCGACTTTTAGAAATATTATCAAGTAACTTTTTATCCCTTGCATCTTTTAAAAGCTCTTTTGTATCATTATCAAAATCTCCATTAATTTTATACTTATATCTATATCCTCTTAAAATCCTTGTTGGATCATCATAAAAACTTCTAAAGTGAAGCACTCTTAATACTCTATTTTCTAAATCTTCTAAACCTTTTTGACTATTAATGATAAACTTGCTAAGAAGTCCCTTATCTAAATTTTTTGTATCATCATTAAAAGACTTTAAAAAGTCCTTTAGTTTAATGGCAAGAGTGTTTATACTATAATCTCTTCTTTTTAAATCCTCTAAAATATCATCTGTACTTTCAACTTTTGGAAAAGCTCCATCTTTTTCATAGACTTCTTTTCTTAACCCTGCAAAATCAATTTGATGAATAATATTTAATGAAGGAATATCTGAAATTTTAGATGTTAAGAAAGATTTAAACTCTGTAACTTTACCACCATATTCTTTTATAAATTTATTTACTAAATTTTTAGCATCGCCTTTTACTGCAAAATCTACATCATTTGAACAAAACTCATTATTTATAAACCAATCTCTCAAAAATCCGCCAACAAGATAAATCTCTAGATTTCCATCGATCGAAAATTCATATATGCTGTTAAAAAAATTTTTAAACTCTTTATAGCACATTTTCAATTTTATTTATAAAAGACTAACTTTATTTCTCGTCAAAAAAGCGAAGGATTGCAACATAAAGAGCATGCGCGACATCCTGTCTAAAATTTTCATTTGATAATTTCTTAGCATCTTGATAATTATCAATAAATAATGTTTCAACTAATATGCATGGCATGTGTGCGCCAACAAGTACATAAAAAGGTGCCTTTTTAACACCTAAATTTTTTATTCCACGCCATCTTTTATCTAAATGCTTTATTAATTCTCTTTGAACATTATTTGCAAGTACTATTGATTCTTCTTGCTTAGCACTTTGAATTAAATCACTAAGCATGAACTGTAAATCATCAATTTTTCCATTTCCAAATGTTAACGACTTATTCTCTCTCTCTGCTAATTTTCTACTAGATTTATCGTCTGTATTATCAAGATAATATGTTTCTATTCCATACGCGCTCTTATTAGGACTTGCGTTTATGTGTAAGCTTATAAAAAGGTCTGCTTGCTTTGCATTTGCAAATTCTGTTCTTTCACCTAAAGAAACGAATTTATCTGTTCTTCTTGTAAGATATACATTAAATCCTGTGTTTTGCTTTAAAATCCTTTCAAGTTTTAGAGCCATATCTAGCGTTAAATCCTTTTCCATAAGGCCAGAATTGTTTTTTGCACCGCCTTCTTCTCCACCATGACCTGGGTCAATTACAATTACGAAATTTGAATTTGTAAATTTATCCTCTCCACCATTATTTCTTACCTGTTGACCAATAAAATTTGAAGTAGTGTTATTATTCTTTTTATCTAAAATTAATTTAATTCTTGCTTTTGCAAGTTCATACATATCACCTTGATTATAATTTTTCATTACTTCATTGTAACAATCTTTAGACTTTTCATAATCATTTAGCAAAAAAAGATATATATCACCTTTTTTAATTAATATATCATCTGCTAAATAATGATTAGAGTAATCTTTTAAAAATTTTTCTATAATAATAAATGCTCTATCTAAATATTTTTCAGATTTAACTTTTTTATATAACTCTTCGTACAATATTGTAGCGTCATACATTCCTTGAGCACTTTGGCTTAATCTTTCATTTTTGTCAAAAAATATCTCAAACTTTCTTGCTAATGTTTCCCACTCATTAATTCTTTCAACTTGTGGATCCTCATTTCTTAATTTTAAAAATTCATTTTCTAAATTTTCAAACACTTTAATGCTAATATTTGCATTGTTATATGAAGTAATATCACTTAATGCATATGATGGTGTAGAATTAAAGGATAAAACTAGACAAAGAAGACATATTAAAGTTAAAAATATTGATTTTATCTTTTTCATAAAAATTATTCTTTTATTAAAGTTACGTTATTTTTTAAATTATTTAAAAACTCCAATGCGTTTAAAGGTGTCATAGAATTAATATCTACATTTTTTATATTTCTTGCAAGCTCTTTTAATGCATCATAATCCTCAGGAAGCTCTAACTTTTCATCTTCTTTAAATAATTCCGTTATATTTTCATTACTATTCCCTTGAAGCTCAAAAAATGATAACTGAGAATTTGAAGATATATTACTTTTTCTTTCCATATCATCTAATATTTGCGAAGCACGATTTAAAATCCCTTTGTTTATACCTGCAAGTTTTGCTACATGGATACCATAAGATTTTTTTGCAGCCCCAGAAACAATTTCATGAGTAAAAACGACCTCACCACTTGTCTCTATTGAACCAACCGACAAATTTTTTAATTGTTTATATTTGTAAGCAAGCTCTGTAAGCTCATGAAAATGTGTTGCAAATATCGTTCGACATTTTATTTTTAAAAGCAAGTATTCTAAAATTGCCTCAGCAATTGAAAGACCATCAGTGGTCGCAGTTCCCCTCCCTATTTCATCTATAAGGACAAAAGACCTACTTGTAGCATTTGATAAAATATTAGAAGCTTCTCTCATTTCTACCATAAAAGTAGACTCGCCTTCTTCCATATCATCAGATGCGCCAAGACGGGCAAAAATTTTATCGACAATTCCTATCTTTGTTCCTTCTCTTGCAGGAACAAAGCTTCCAATTTGCGCCATAATCACAATAAGTGCGCATTGTCTTAAATAGGTAGATTTTCCACCCATATTAGGACCTGTAAGGACAGCTAAAGTTTGCAAAGTAGATAATGATAGTGAATTTGGAATAAAATCACTTTTTAATACTCTTTTTAAAATTGGATGCACGCCATCTTTAATTTCTAGTATTTCTTCATCGACTATTTGAGGTCTAGTTAACGCTTCTTGTTCTGCAAGTTCAGAAAGAGAAGCGTAAAGGTCAAGAAGTGATATAGTTTCTGAAAGACTTCTTAAGATCGGAAGATACTTCATTAAGTCATCTTTTAGTTTTGAAAAGATATCTCTTTCTAAAGAGAAAAGCTTTGCTTCAGCACCTAAAACTTCTTTTTCTCGTTCTTTTAATTCACTTGTAATAAATCTTGTAGTATTTGTTGTGTTTTGCTTTAAAATATAATTGCTTGGAACCTTATTTGCATTACTTTTTGTAACTTCTATAAAATAACCAATAACATTATTAAACTTTATTTTAAGTGTGTTTATTTTACTTAATTCTCTTTCTTTTGCTTCTAAGTCTAAAATCCAAGAACACCCATTTTGTCTTACATAGCGAAGCCTATCAACTTCTTCGTCATACCCTTCTCTTATTATATTTCCCTCATTTATAGAATTACTTGGATTCTCAATAAGTGTATCCTTTAAAAGTGTTAAAAGTTCTTTTGGATAATTTAAATTTTCTAGAATACGTTTTAAATTGTCAGGTAATTTATTTTCTAATTCATCAATATCATTTTTAAATAATAATAAGATCTTTGGAATATCACTTAAACTATCTCTTAACGCCCCTAGTTCTCTTGGTGTAACTATTGACATTTCTAGTCTTGATGCAATTTTAGAAAAATTACATATATATTTAAAAATATTTCTTATTTCATAACGAATAGAAACTTCATCTAGTAAAAATTTTACACTATCTTGTCTTTTACATATTTCATCTTTATTTAAAAGAGGTGCTAAGATCCAACTTCTTAAAAGTTTTTCTCCCCCTTTTGTTACAGTCATATCCATATAATCAAAAAGGGTATTTTTTTTACTTGCATCTTTTTGATTAGAAATAAGCTCTAAGTTCGTCCTAGCGCTTGCATCAAGCCCCATAATGCTTTCATAGTTACATTTTGTTATTTCTTCAATTTGCAATGTTTTCTCTACAGTTACTTCATCAATATAGTTAAAAAACAATCTTGTAGCTTTTTTAGTAACGTTTGATAAGCTTGCGTAACCTTTTATATCTCCAAATTTTCTAAGTGGATTTAAATCAATGCTTATGTAAGTTTCTGGTTTAATCTTTATAACTGCGTCGCTTAAGTTTCTTTCTATATCTCTAAACCAAAGAGCACGTCTGTCGATCTTTTTACCACCTAAGTTTTGAAGAAGAATTATTTCTTTTGGAGAAATTCGGCTAAGTTCTGATTTTAAATTTTCTATATTAATATTTTCTCTATAATATAATTTTTCGCTTTGGATATCTGAAAAAACAATTGAAATATTTTTTTCGTTATCAAAATACAAGCAAGCAACAATTGATGATTCTGATTTATCACTTCCAAGAAGTCTAACAGCTGGTGTTATAATTCTTTCTAGTTTTCGTTTAACCATTCCTTTAGCTTCAGAGGCAAGCTCTGCTTGACTAACTATCGCTACAGAGAAACCAAGATCGACGAGTCTATCTATATATCCATCTATTACGACAATTGGCACACCACACATTGGGATTGGGTTTTCAGAATTTTTATCTCTAGAAGTTAAGGTTAAATTTAAAGTTTTTGCAACGACTTTCGCGTCATCAAAGAATAATTCATAAAAATCACCTACTTGACAAAAAATGAGGCAATCTGGATGCTCATTTTTATATTCTATATATTGCTCAAGCATTGGAGGAATATTACTGTATGAATTAAGGTTAAATGCGGTAGCCACGACTAAAATTAAACTCCTATAAACAATAGAAAGATTATAAAAAAGATAAGCATAATTTTCAATAAGTGGGGGAAAAAATGAGCTAAATCAGGGATGTAGTAACGTGTATCAGCCCCCTAACTCTTATATGTGTCGTACTAAATACTGTTTATGCTTTTTTTACTTAGGGCACCCGCAAGGGGTGCTGTTTTGATGGTGATTCTCATACAACCAAGTATCCTTCACAATTTTGCTACAGCAAAATTGCTCGTCTGCTTGGCCATCCACACATTCGTGTGTCTACGTAACGCCCTATGCCGCTTCGCTTACGCTCGCTCTAGTTTACCCTTTGGGTAATGACCATATAAACTTTTGATAGTCATCTTAGATGCATTGGCGATTAAAAAATTAGTGAGGCGCCAAGAGTGCGTGGCATTTTAAGGGGGGCAATCGGAAGCGTACTCATGCTACGATGAGCATTGCCCCCCCTTAAAATAACAAAGCAATCTTGGATACATCACTAATTTTTTAATAGTTCAGATTGTTCAGGAGCCTTACTCAACAACTCTTCTTTTAACTTCTTAAGCTCTTCTTCTTCCTCACCTTTAGCAATTATTGACAACGTATTAAAAGCTACCACGTTAAAATATTTACCATCTTTTATTAAATTAGTTAGTAGTTCTTTAGCATTTGAAATTTTCGTTTCATCATCTAAGTAGGCCTTTGCAATAATAATGCTCGCTAGCTCCTTGTAAAATCTTGATTGTTCATTACTTTCATTTTTATAATTATTAAAATCTATTTTATTTATATCTTCTTCAAAACCTTTTTGGTCTCCTGTATTTTTCTTTAATAAAGCAGAATACAACTTAGAAATAGTGCTATAATATTTACTTGTAGCTAATGGCTTAATACGACTTTGTGCCTCACTTAATGATTTTGTTAAACGTTCTTTTAGCTCATTTAAATCTTTTTCTTTTCCTTTAGTATCTTTTTTCTCATTAGTATCTTTTTGAATTTCTAACTCTTTTTGCTTAATATCCTTACTTAAGGTAATAATATTTGCGTATATAGGTCTAAACTCTTCAAATAAATCTGCATCACTTTTTTGTTCATTTATTCTAATATCAGAATATTTATTATAACCAAAATAGCAAGCAATTATAACAACAAGACCCCAGAAAATAACATTCTGCCATTTTTTAAAAAATCTAAATAAAGGATCTTCAACAAATGTTATTTCAATTTCTGATTGTGGTTCATTTGTTTTTTTTATATCGACATTATTATTTTCTATAATATTTTTTTTATTCATAAACAAAAATCCTTTATACAAAAATTTAAAATTATGCTTTTAACGTCAATCTTGAAATATCTTTAACTTCAACATCTATGATACTACCAAGTTTAACATTTGAATAGTCTTTAGAAAGATTAACTGTAATATTCTGAGAGTTTGTCCCTTTTAAACATGTTTTATCTTTTTTAGAATAACCATCTACTAAAATACTAGTAGTTTTACCAATAAAATCTTTTAACACTCTAGCTGAAACCTCATATTGTCTATCTTGTAAAAAATTAAGCCAACCAAGTTTTTCACTATAAGAGATATCATCTTTAAGTTCTAGCGATTTTGTATTAGGTCTAGGTGAATACACAAAAGAGTAGCTATTTACAAATCCAACCTTTTCAACAACTCCAACTGTTTCTAAAAAATCACTTTCTGTTTCAGTTGGGAAACCAACTATAATATCAGTAGTAAAAGCCATATCAGGAACTTTCCTTCTTATTTTTTCAATAATTTCTAGATAATGTTCCTTTGTATATTTTCTATTCATTAACTCTAAAATTCTATTACTTCCCGCCTGAAGTGGAAGATGAACATGTCTACAAATTTTAGGATTAGAACATACTAAATCTATGAATTCATCTGTAATATGTTTTGGATGAGGGCTAGTAAATCTTATTCTTTCAAGTCCATTAATTTTGGAGATTTTATCAAGAAGTTTCTCAAATGTAATATCTTCATCTAAATCACTTCCATAAGAATTAACACATTGACCTAAAAGAAGGACTTCTTTTGTTCCTTGCTCAACTGATAGTGAAATTTCATCTATAATTTGACTTGATGGTCTTGAAACCTCAGGGCCTCTTGTTTGAGGGACAATACAATAAGCGCATCTATTATTACATCCTCTACTTATTGCAACAGAAATTGACAATGCTCCGTTATAAGGGTTAGTTACAGGCAGATCCTCCCATTTTTCCCTATAATCAACTTTTACATTATTAGCACATTGACTATCTTTTATAAATTCAGGAATTAACGATAAATTATGCGTCCCGAAAACAAAATCGACATGAGGGACTCTTTTTATTATTTCGCTTCCATATTGTTGCGCGACACATCCCCCTACTCCTATTATTAGATTTTTATTTTTTTGTTTTAATGGTTTTAGTGTTCCTAAGACTGCAAAAAGTTTTTCTTCAGGTTTCTTTCTAACACTACAAGTATTAATAATTATAAGATCTGCATCTAGTGTTGTATCTGTTTCTTCATAATCCTGAGAAAGCATCTGTTTGATTCTTACAGAATCGTATGCATTCATTTGGCAACCATACGTTCTTACATATAATTTTTTTTTCATATACTATTTTGAAATTAAAAAATTTAATTAATTAAAACTTACTATTTTAATTACTGGTTTATAAATATTGGCATCTTGGCTATTTAAGATAGTTTCAAGCTCCATTTCAAATTTCTTAGAACTTTTAGGATTAAGACCTACGCTTTTTATATCTAGAAATTCATCTTCATTATTTAATTTATTATCACTTAATTTACTCTTAAAAGAAACAGCTAGTGAAATATCATTTATAACTTTATCTGATAAATTTTCAAATTCTCCAGTAATTACAAAATAATATTGCGGATCTTTAGCATTAACTTTTGCTATTTTTTTCTCAAATTGTAAATTTACCATTTTAAAAGCTTCACTACGATTTATATTGCTAGGTGTAGTTATATTAGAATTAACCTCAATCTTATTATTTTCACCAATAACATTATTAGTTAAATTAGCTTCAGTATTTTGAGCTAAAATATTATTGTTTCCCCAAGAAAGCTCTAATTGAAAATCTGTAGGATTATTAAAAATATATAATGTAGAATCTATAACGATTAAGAATTTTTTAGGTTCATTTTTTTCAAAAAATTCACTTTTATCTTTTCCCATCAAGTTAGCAAATTTGTAAGTTTCCTCATTTATAATATCACCATTTTGTCCCATTAATCCTAATTTTAACAAAACTAAGCTTACAGGAAATTTTTGACTTGATGATGCTTCACCTAATATATAAATTTTTTCTCCATCATTAATTTTTTCCAAAATTTTTAATGAGAATGTAGCTTCAGTAAAATTCTCATTTATATTATTTTGTTTATTAAAAAAACCATTAAAATTACATGCTGATAAGCAAAAAAGTAAAATTACTACCAAACTAAAAAAGATTATTTTAATACTAAACTTATTCACTTACTATAAACCTCTCTTTTATTTTCCAATTTCCCATATTAAAATACCATGTTTCATTTACCACTTCATCTACTACGATGTATTGTGGAATTTTATAATATTTTACAATAACATTAACATTTGCTTCTTTTGAAGAATTTAGGAATGTAACATCATCTGTTTTCATAGTAACAATTTTTACTTCTTTATATCTATTCAATGATTTCTTAATATCTAATCCCCTTTCTTCGTCAGCAAAAGATAAAGCATTATTATATTGCCCCCAATAAATATAGTCTTGGAAATTTTTTAATGTTTTTGCTAGAAGTGCTTGCCTGTCACCTTCCGTCACTCCCATTTCTTTATATGAATCAATGAATGGCACTAGAACGCATGCATCTAAGCAAAGAACCAAAATAAAAAATGATAAAAGTATCCTTGCACTAAATTTTTTTAACATAAACGTATATGCTCTTACTTTTATATAATCAAATTTTTTAATTTTAGATGATCTATAAAAACTGCTATATTTTATATTACTATTTAAATTACCAGCCATTTCAAAATTATCATAAATAGTCTTAA
>CAKMMH010000012.1 GCA_927798255.1 uncultured bacterium
AAAAAGCATGTCGAAAGAAGATTTTTATGAAGAAGTAAAAACTTTCTTCCAAATTTCAAGAGAACATGGTTTTACGTATATTTCCAATGAAAAAAATTTAAAGAAATTTAAATTAGAAAATGTTCTTTTAAGAGTGCTTGATGTTTATAGTGAAGTTACAGGAAAAGTAATAAAGAGACCTATAGTTAATGATAATAGTGAAGAATTAAAAGAAGCTATATAATTTAAAAATATTTCCTTAAGATAGCTTTATCTACAAATTTTACTATGACACTCCTGTGGATCGTGTATTGATAATTCATTATAAAGTTTAGCTTGAAGCTCATTTTGCACGTCACTATATTTTGGTTCGTTAGCTAAATTTAGTAATTCATATGGATCTAATTTTATATTATAAAGCTCTTTAAATTTTGTATGACCTGTCTCTGAATAAACATAATCTTTCGTGTGGTAACCGCTATAAACTAATGAGCTATTGTTCCAAGAACCTTGAAGAAGAATACCATCTCTTAAATTATTACCTTTTATTACATCTAAAAGAGAAATTCCAGAAACTTCATTTTCAAAATCTTCTTTCTTTATCCCCGCAAGGTCTGCAAATGTTGGTGCCATATCAATATTTGCTGTAATTTCATCAACATCTTTAGCAGGAAATAATGTACGGTCTTTCGGATAGCTTATAGCAAGAGGAATTCTTGTTGCTTCTTCATAAGTATTATTTTTAGATTGTAAACAATGTTCTCCCCACATAAGTCCATTATCTGACATAAATACTAAAACTGTATTTTCATAAAGACCAAGTTTCTTTAGTTTTTTGACAATTTTCTTCACTCCATCATCAATTGACATAAGAGTTGCAAGTTGCTTCCCAGCAAATAATTTAATATTTTTCTTTTTTTTATTTAATTGTTTCTTTTTGGATCTGAAATACTGTTTTTGCACGTTAACCCAACTTGGTTTACCAGTATCTTTTATATCTAAAAAAGAAGGAACATCTTTTATTTCTCTTATATTATATCTTTTTTCATAAGCTTTATCAGGAAGCGCAGGACTATGAGGCGCATTATGAGATAGTGTTAAGAAAAAAGGCTTGTGCTGTTTCTTTGCATTATCTAAAAATTGTAAAGCTTTACGATTCCAAAATTCAGTGACATAAAATCCTCTTTTTCTAGAGAATTTACCATTTTCATTAATAACTAGATCTGTATAACGAGCGCTTCCACCTCTATGGGCTACCCAATAATTATATTCACTTTTTCTATTGGGAGAATATTTACCATCAGAAGTATTGTGAAATTTCCCAACATGTCCTGTGTAATAGCCTGAATCTTTAAGGCGTTTAGCAATAGAGTACTCATTTAAAGAAGGCTTTTCTTGATCTGCATTATCAAGCATTCCATGCTCTGTTGTGTAAAGTCCTGTAAGGATACTAATTCTACTTGGTCCACAAATAGGAGTTGTCGCAAAATGGTTTGTAAACACAGTACCTTTTAAGAAAATTTCTTTGTATGTTACAGGCATATATTTTTTTATGGTATCTGCTCTTTGGTCATCTGTTAGAATAAAAATAATATTTGGTCTAGTATCAGTATTTTTAGTACTTTGGCAATAAGCGACGTTTGTATTTATTAAAATAATTGTTAATATAACTTTGAGAAGTAAAACTTTAATGTTTGAATTTATCATTTTTTAAAACGCCAAAAAAATGTTTACACCATTTGATTCATTACATATTACAATAAAACCAAAAGGAGCAATTTGCAATTTATCATGTAAGTATTGTTATTATTTAAGAAAAAAATCCTTATGCAATAATACAGATTTTTCAATAAATTTAAAGACATATATTAACCTTTTAGAAAATTTAAAAAATTTTGCGAATCGTTCTTCAATCACTTGGCAGGGAGGAGAGCCTACACTTCGAGGATTAGATTTTTTTTATGAGGCAATAAACTATCAAAAAATACATGGAATAAAAATAAAAAATTGTTTTCAAACAAATGGTACGAATTTAAATGAGGAATGGGTTAAATTTTTTAAAGAAAATGATTTTTTGATAGGAATAAGTCTTGATGGACCTAAAAATTTACATGAGAAAAATAGAGTAAGTGTCACTCATGAAAGTTATTATGATAAAATTATTGAAAATATTAATTTATTAAAAAAATATGGAGTAGATTTTAATATTTTATGTACTGTAAACAAAGAAAATGTAAGATATCCAAGGGAAGTATATGAGTATTTTGTAAATACACTTAAAGTTAATTTCTTACAATTTATTCCAATTGTTCAAAGTGAAAAAGGATCTGGTTTTAATAGAGAAAATGTACTGAATCCTCAGTCTATTACTCCAAAAGAATATGAAGATTTTATAATTTCTGTGTTTGATTTGTGGTATAAAAAAGATGTCGGGAAAGTGTCTGTACAGCTTTTTGAGGTTATTATGGCTTCTTGGCTTGGTACAGAACATGGGCTTTGCGAGTTCCAAAAAAATTGTGGACAAGCACTTTTAATGGAACACAATGGCGATATTTACGCTTGTGATCATTTCGCAGAAAAAGATTTTTTACTTGGGAATATTAATGAGAAAAGCTTAAAAGAATTGTTTGATAATAAGATGTTTTATGATTTTAGAGCTTATAAAAGAGAAAATGTAAGTAAAGAATGTATAGCATGTAAATACTTTTTTATATGTCATGGAGAATGTCCAAAAAATTGGATAGTAAGGGATAAAGAGGGAAAAAGAAAAAATTATCTTTGTGAAAGTTATAAAAGGATTTTTGATTACACGTCAGATAAATTATTAGCTTTAATTAAAAGGTAAAAACATATTTATTATGAATTTTAATAAAAATAATTTAGAAAAATATATGACGATTGTTCTAGAGGAAGCTAAGATTGCTTTAGTTGAAGGTGAGGTGCCGATTGCCGCTTTGATTGTTAAAGACGATGAAATTTTATCTCTTACTCATAATAAGGTTGAAAGTTTAAAAGATGCCACAGCTCATGCAGAAATTTTGGCAATAAAAGAAGCTTCAAAAAAACTTAATAATTGGCGTCTTGATAACACTACACTTTTTGTAAATGTTGAACCTTGTACTATGTGCTTAGGGGCGATTGAAAACGCAAGAATTGATAACGTAGTTTATGGAACATCGGAGCCAAAAACAGGAGCTTGCGAGTCTAGATATGATTTATCTCTTTTTAATCCAAAGAAAATAAAAATTGTAAGTGGTATATTAGAAGAAGAGTCAAAAGAACTTATTAAAAAGGCTTTTATAAGAAAATAAATTTATTCATCTTGTAAGCACTATGTCTCTTAATTAAAATAAAAACATAAAGTTTGCTGATTTTTTAAATAATAATTTTTAACTAAATAGGAGATATAATGAAAAAATTTATATTAGTAGCATTCTTGTTTTTGACTGCTGCTTGCACATCTCATCTTGCAGATGTCACAGCTATTTCAACAAGAGAGCTAAACCCAAATGAAGTTGATTTAAATAAACTTCCAACAAAAACTCAAATCGAAGGACAACATAAAGCTGTCACAACACTTTTTACATTTTGGAAACGTGTTAATTTGTCAAAAGCAGTTGATGAGGCACTTGATAAAGGAGAGGGCGATTTGATGCTTAATGCTGAAATATCTTTGAGGCGAATTTTTATAGTAATAGGCTTTATTAATACAATAAAAATTAAAGGTGATGTTGTTAACACAAAAGCAGCTTTAAATAATACGGAGGTAAAAAAGAAATGAAAAAATTAATAACTCTTGCTTTTTGCATTTTTTACTTATCTTCGTGTACTGCAAATCACGGTCATTTTACAGTTATTACAAACAAAATGCTTGATAAGTCTCATTTTAAAATTGCCGATCAACAAGTTGGAAAAAACGTTAGAGGTCGCTCTGTAACCCATATTATTTTATCTTGGGAATTAGGAGATAGTGATATATCAGAAGCTTTAGATAGAGCAATGAAACAAGATATAGGATCAGATATGATAGTTAACGCTGATATGCTTTACTGGGCTTGGTTTGTGCCAGGATTTTATGGTCAACATGGTTGGAGAATCAGAGGAAATGCTAACTCAAGTATAATGCCACTTGAACCTACACAGATAGTAGAGGAATAAGGTTTTAGGTGTTATAAAGAAAATAAGAAATAGGGGAGATAAAAAAGATGTAACTTTTATCTCCTATAGAATAAAAATCAGTTTAAGAAATATTTTTTATTTTAGTATATTCCAACAGCTTCTTTTAAAAATGCCTTTGCAACATCTTTTGTGTCGTAAGATAAAGTACCTGCTTCATACTTGCTTTTTAACTCTGAAACTTTTTTTGTATTATCAGTTTCAATTTCTTTAGCAAGTCCTTTTACACTTACTGTATCTTCGTCTGCAGGTTTTTCTTTTATTTCTTTTTGCTCAGTTTTTTTAACAGAGCTTGCTTGAATTGGACTTATACTTTCTAGTTTTTTATCTCTAATTTCCATCGCTACCTCATAAGGTTAAATTACAATACATACAACATAAATAAGGTTTCATTTTTGCACCGTCCTTGGTAACGAGTTATAAGTAAAGTTATTAACTTTTTTGCATATCCCTTGCAAATAGCATAATCGGTAAGGTAATATAAAAACTTAATAAAATAATTAAAAAATGTTTGAAAATTTATAAAAAATATAAAAAATTTTTTTAAGTATGAAAAAAGTAGAAATTCTAAGTATATCAAGGGTTAAGCAAGATTTTATCTTAAAAGGCGAGAAAGAGTACCAAAAAAGGCTTTCAAAGTTTGTCGATCTAAAACTTACCGATTTTAACCTATCTTTTCCCGCATCAATGTCAAAAAATGATGTAATGAAGCAAGAAGGAGAGTATTTCTTTAAGCATACTTCAAAAGATGCTAAAATTATCCTACTTGATGAACATGGAAAAAAATTTACTTCCCAAGAATTTGCAAATTTTATTAAAAAACAAGATGTTAGCTCAAATACGCTTTTATTTGCAATAGGCGGAGCTTATGGTTGGCATGAAAGTGTTAAGGAAAAGGCTGATATGCTTCTTTCCTTATCTGATTTTACATTTCCATACCAACTTTCTCGCCTTATAATGGTAGAGCAACTTTATAGAGCGTATTCGATTATTAATAATTTTCCATATCATAAAGAGTAGTAAAAAAAATATGCTTAGATATAAAGGACTTTATTATGACAAAAATTAGAAGATTTGATACATCAGTTTTAGGTGAAATGCTTATAGGAAAAGATCCTTTAAAAATAGTCAGGCATTTTTTGCTAAAAAAAGGACATGATCCTGATAAAACTTTAAGAGAAGAAACCCCAAATTCTTGTCGTTGGATGCTTAATCTTTCAAATGGCTATGAAATGGAAGTTTTCCTTGATAAATTAAAAACACCTTCTCAAGCAACAGTATATATGGGAATAAACATTATGACAGTCCCAATTAGAGATGCACAAAATTTTCTTGTAACTGTTTTAGAGGTCGCAGATGGCTTAATTGGTGCAAAGCTAGGGCTCGTTGGTTACTTTGTGATTTTAAGTGTTGGACTTGGCGCCGAAAGAATAACTTTTGATGAGCTTGATTATAACTACAGATTGATTCTTGCACAGAAAGAATGGGTTAAAGATGCAATCTTAGACGAGTTTGATGAAGATATCGATGTCTGATGTTATTTAAATGCTACTTTTAGGGTAAGTATGGCTTTCTATTGGAAGTTGACATTTTGAAAAATTCGGATTGCGTCGTTTGTTGTCTTTTTTATGCCATATTTCTAGTTTTTCAATTGATATATCAAATCTATATTTATCTCTATTTATATCTTCTATTCCTTTAACTAACTTTTCTAATTGCGTAACACCACCAAATTTTTCCTCTCGAAATGTTTCTTCTAAACCAAGACTAGAAGATTTAATTTCTACCGCTACAAAATGAGTTTTTTTATCTTTATCCGTATATGAATAGATTAAATCGATTTCTCCACTATGTGTGTTTCCTTCAATTTCACACGCAAATGAACGTCCGATTTCAAAGCTATTAAATTTTAAATCATTTCTTAAAAGTTGTTCGTATATAAAATTGGCTTCATTTAGAAAACCTTGGACTCGTTTTCCAGATAATTGTTTTTCTGATATATGCTTATAAATACCATCTATCCAGCTTGACATTCCATTTACAGGAATATTTTTTTCTTTAGATAAAATTTGAATCTCATTCATTCTTTTAAATAGTTCGTTTATAGTTTTGTTGATATTAGATTTCTCATTTACGTCTAACTCACATTTACTAACAAGATTTTTTAAACTGATAGTATTTTCTATAAATTTATTTAGAGCCTCATTTTTTAATGTTTCATAATCTTTGATGAATGTTATTAATTTATCTTTTATTTGAAATTTATTGTTTTCATTTAAATTTCGAGGTTTGAATTTAAGGATAAGATTTCTACATGTTATATCAACGGTATTAATGTTTGTAATGCCTTCTAAATTAGAAAAATAAATTCCTATCTGATTTCTTGATAAGTGTTTAAATTTATGATTTCGAGATAAATGTAATAGAGGTTTTTTTTTAAAAACAATTTCAAACATTTTATATCGTAATTTTTTAGTATCATTTACAATATTTGAATTTAAGATTACTTTTAAATATTCTTTAAATTTTGTTACGTCAAAATTAGCTTCTTTATCAGTGCAACCATTAACTAATGTATTTAAATGTTCATAAGTAAAATCTTTTTTAAATCGTGTAATTAAAGCGCATAATTCAGTATCTACTTTAGTAGTATCATTATAACTAGGTAGCTTTTCAAGTACAAGTGGTGCAGGGGATTGTATATGACTAGAGGAAGAATTAATTTCAGCCATTATTAATCTACAAAAATAATTTTTAATTATATATATGACGTTATTTGATTTTTTTGCAATTAGTAACATGAATAAATAATATTTAGCAATTTTTTCTCTTTTAAAATTATCAACTTTGTCGTATGATAAGAAAAGTTTAGTATTTTTAGGTTATTAAAAGAAAATGTTTAGGGATTTAGATATCAAATTAAAAACTTTACCATATGCCATAATTGTGTTTTTTTTTTTTTTTTTTTGTATTTTATATATCCAAGTAAATAGAGAGTTTTTTGATGGATTGTGTAAATTCTTTAGTCTTTCTACAGATGATGTCCAAGGGATAATAGTATTTTCAATTATATTTTTTCTTATTGTTAGACTTGTTTCTAATTCTTTAGTTGTGCCTTATGTATCTCTTAACCAAAGAAGAGAAGATTTAACAGTAAATAAAATTAAAGAGGCAAATATACTTCTTGAAGAAGCTAGTGTACTTGAAGATGATTTTTACAAAAAAGCACATGAGGCAAAACGTAGTGCGATGACTCAAAAAGTTGTTATTTTGACAGAAGCAAGACGAAATGCCGAGGATATAATTTTTCAAACTGAGAATGAAGTTTCTTCTGAAGTTGCAAGCGCTAAAGAACGCATAGACCTAAGAAGCAAAATTATGCTAAATGAATTAGTTGTAAAGAAGCAAGAATTTTTAGGATTATTAAAAGAAAAAATTCTTAATCCGTAAAAAGTGTTATTTAAAATAAAAAGTTTAATTGTATGAGAACTAAGTTAAAAAATTTTATATTTATTTTTTTGTTAATACCAAGTGTAGCGTTTGCTTCTGAAGGTGAGCATCATGGTATAGATAGCTTGACATGGTATTACATAAATGCAGCTGTTTTTTTCTCATTTCTATTTTATGTTTTAAGAAAACCTTGTAAGGAAGCTTTCTTAAAAAGACGTGAGGGAATAAAAGCAAATGTTGATGAAGCAAATAAGGTTTATACTGATGCCCTTAATGCTTTAAACAGCGCTAAAGCAAAGCATGAGCATTTAGAAGAAGAGCTTCAAAAAATTAGTGATGACATTATTACTGAAGCTAAAGAACAAGCTCAGCATATTGTTCAAGTTGCAGAAAGTAGAGCTTCGTATTTACAGGCTACTGCAAAACAAATGATTGAAGCAGAAGAAAAGAAAGCTTTGAAAAATTTAAGTGCGGAATTTAGCAAGATTTTAGTTCAAGATACTATTAACGATGTGAAGTCTAGTATCAATGAAGAGTTAGATAGAAAGTTAATAGTAAATGGAGTTGAGAAAATTAATTAGAAAGGGTTTTTATTTAGTAATTCTAAAGGGAATAGTTTAAAAGTGTCATATTCTAATATAAAAGTTGTGCAAAAATACGCAAAGGTTCTTTTTGATTTATCGTGTCCTGAAAAATTAGATTTGAGACATGATGAGCTTTATGAATTTCTTTGTATTTTTGAAAATGTTAAAGGAGTTTTACTAAACCCTGCTGGCATGATTGATGAAAAAAAAGAAATATTGAACTTAGCATTAGATGAGTTAAAAGTAGGTGCTAATGATGATGAGTTTAAAAATTTTATAAGAGTAATTTTTGATAACAAAAGACTTAGTGTCTTAAATGATATTTTAGATTGTTATGATGAACTTGTAATGGAGCAAAGAAGCGTTGTTAATTTTGAGCTTACTGTCGCAAGGGAATTGAAAGATTTTGAGAAATCTGAAATTATTAATAAGTTATCATCTATCGTAAAAAAAGAAATTAGCGTTAAGTGGATTGTTGAACCTGATATAATAGGTGGAATTATCATTAAGTTTAATGATAAGCTTTTAGATGCTAGTTTAAAAGGTGGAATCGAAAAAATTGCTTCTACAATAAGCGATATTAATTTAAAGTGATTATTTTAGTTTAAGGTTTAGAGTTTTAATAATTTAGTTTATTTTATTAAAGGGTAAGTGTTATGCAGATAACAGCACAGGAAATAGGTAATATTTTAAAAGAAAAAATTGCTAATTATTCAAATACGGAAGAGTTAGCTGAAACAGGTGTTGTCCTATCAGTAGGAGACGGAATTTGCAAAGTTTATGGTTTAAGAAATGTTGCAATGGGTGAGCTTGTTGAGTTTTCAAACTCAGTAAAGGGACTTGCTATTAACCTTGAGCAAGATAGCGTCGGTATTATCTTAATGGGTGAATTAAACTCTGTAAAAGAGGGGGATATCGTAAAAAGAACTGGTCAAATTGCATCTGTTCCTGTAGGTGATGCGTTAAAAGGACGTGTTGTTGATGCTCTTGGAAATCCAATTGACGGACTTGGAGAAATCAATACAACAGAGACAAGAAGAATCGAAATTAAAGCCCCTGGTATTGTAAAAAGAAAATCTGTTCACGAACCGCTACAAACAGGTTTAAAAGCAATTGACTCAATGACTCCAATTGGAAGAGGACAACGTGAGCTTATTATTGGTGATAAAAAGACTGGGAAAACAGCTGTTGCGTTAGATACTATTATAAATCAAAAAGGAAAAAATGTAGTTTGTATTTATGTTGCAATTGGACAAAAACGTTCATCAGTTGCTCAAGTTGTGGCAAGCTTAAAAGAGCATGGCGCAATGGAGCATACAATCGTTGTCGCAGCTACAGCTTCAGAGCCTTCTCCTTATTCGTTCTTTGCTCCTTTTGCAGGTTGCGCAATGGGTGAGTATTTTATGGAGAAAGGGCAGCATGCTCTTATTGTTTATGATGATTTATCAAAGCATGCAATTGCTTATAGAGCAATTTCTTTACTTTTGAGACGTCCTCCAGGACGTGAAGCGTTCCCTGGAGATGTATTCTACTTACACTCAAGACTTCTTGAGCGTGCATCAAAACTTAGTGATGCTAGAGGTGCCGGTTCTTTAACAGCACTTCCTATAATTGAAACTCAAGAAGGTGATGTGTCAGCTTATATTCCAACAAATGTAATTTCAATTACTGATGGTCAAATATACTTAGAGTCAGATCTATTCAACTCAGGTATTCGTCCTGCTGTAAACGTAGGTCTTTCAGTATCAAGAGTTGGAGGAGCAGCACAAGTAAAAGGTATGAAGAAAGTTGCGGGAACCTTAAGGCTTGATTTGGCGCAATTTAGAGAGAAGCAAGCTTTTGCTCAATTTGGTTCTGATCTTGATGCTGCAACAAAAGCTCAATTAGAACGTGGTCAAAGACTTATTGAGATTTTAAAGCAACCTCAATATAAGCCGATGCCAGTTGAGTACCAAATTGTTTCTATTTTTGCAGTAAGTAGTGGTTTTACTGATGATATTTCACTACGTGAGATAGGACGTTTTGAAAAATCGCTTCATGAGTATCTTGGTGCATCATATAAAGATTTCATGAAAGAGTTTGGTGCAAATCCTGTTATCACAGATGAAACAAGTGAAAAGCTTAAAGAAATTATTTCAAAATTTGCAAATGATTTTAAAATTGCAAGAGCAAGCTAAGAAAAATTTTTAGATAATCTTTAAAGGAAAATTAATTAAGGGAATTTAAAGGTAAATAAAAAAATGGCAGGTTTAAAAGAAATTAAACGAAGATTAAAATCTGTAAAAAATACAAAGAAGATAACTTATGCTATGAAGTTAGTAGCAGCGGCAAAGCTTCAAAAAGTGCAAGAGAAGGTTTTTGCATTGCAGAGATATCAAGAAACTTTGGCTCAAATTTTCACTCAAACTTTGCAATCATTAGAGGGAAGAGAAGTCGAGCTTAAACTTCTTGAAAAGAGAGATGAGATAAAAAATATTCGTTTAATTATAATTGGTGGTTCACGCGGACTTTGTGGTGGTTTTAATACTAATTTAAATAAAAAAATTAAAGAAGTGTTAAGTACACTAAAAGAACAGTATCAAGATGCTAATATCGAAACAGAGCTTCTAGGTAAAAAAGTTTATGAATTTTTTAAAAGAGAAAAAATAGAGCCGAGTGTTGTGTATGAAAATCTTGGGGAAAATATTTCTCTTTGGCCTGTAGATGAAATTTTAGAAAGTGCAAAGAATGATTTTTTAACTAAGAAAATAGATAAAGTGTATATACTATATACTAAATTTCGTTCGGCATTATCTGTTGTTCCAACACTTGATGAGCTTTTACCAATAGATAAGGAAAGTGTGACATCAAAGTTAAAATTTAACCCTGCACTAATTGTATTTGAACCAGCAAAAGAGAAACTATTAGAAGATTTACTTCCTAAGTTCTTAAGAATTAAATTTATGCAAACTGCTCTTGATTCAAATGCAAGTGAAAATGGTTCAAGAATGACTGCGATGGATTCTGCTACAAGTAATGCAAATGATTTAATGGCAAAACTACAACTTAATTATAATAAGCTTAGACAATCGGCAATTACTTCTGAGCTTCTTGATATCATAGGTGGAGCGGAGGCATTGAAATAGATTTTTAATATTTATTATTTGTATTTTTTTTATTATTAGGAAAAATTATATTTATGGAAAATACACAAGAAAGAATTGGAGTTATTACTCAGATACTAGGAGCTGTTATAGACGTAGAATTCCCTCAAGATAAGGGTGTTCCACCAATTTATAATGCGCTTTTAGCTACAAACTCTAATATTGATGACACAGAAAATAATTTAACTTTGGAAGTTATGCAACATTTAGGTGATAATGTTGTTCGTTGTGTATCAATTGATTCAACAGATGGTCTTTGTCGTGGGCAAAAAGTTATCGACACAGGAAAACCTATTTCAATTCCTGTTGGTGAAAAGACATTAGGAAGAATTATGGATGTTATCGGGCGTCCTGTAGATGAGTTAGGCCCTATTGATGCAAAGGAAAAATGGTCAATTCATAGGCCTACTCCTAGTTTTGAAGATCAGGCAACATCAAAGGAAATTTTAGAAACAGGTATTAAAGTTGTTGACCTTCTTGCTCCATATGTAAAAGGTGGAAAAATTGGTTTATTTGGTGGTGCAGGTGTTGGAAAGACAGTTCTTATCATGGAGCTTATTAATAACATTGCACAAGCTCATGGTGGGTATTCCGTGTTTGGTGGTGTAGGAGAAAGAACAAGAGAGGGAAATGATCTTTGGAATGAAATGAAGGAATCTGGGGTTATTGATAAGACGTGCCTTGTGTATGGACAGATGAACGAACCACCAGGAGCACGTTTTAGGGTTGGTTTAACTGCTCTTACAACTGCAGAGTATTTTAGAGATGAGGAAGGAAGAGATGTGCTTTTATTTATGGATAACATCTTTAGATTCTTACAAGCAGGTTCTGAAGTATCATCGCTTCTTGGACGTATGCCAAGTGCTGTAGGATATCAACCAACACTTGCTCTTGATATGGGTGAATTACAAGAAAGAATTACGTCTACTAAGAAAGGCTCAATTACATCAGTGCAAGCTGTATATGTGCCAGCAGATGACTATACTGATCCAGCGCCTGCTACGACATTTGCTCACCTTGATGCTACAACTGAGCTTTCAAGAGCAATTTCAGAGAAGGGGATTTATCCAGCTGTAGATCCTCTAACATCATCTTCTACAATTCTTGACCCACAAGTAGTAGGGGAAGAACATTATAGAGTTGCAAGAAAAGTTCAAGAGATTCTTCAAAGATATAAAGAGCTTCAAGACATTATTGCAATTTTAGGTATGGATGAACTTTCCGAGGAAGATAAGCTTACAGTTGCAAGAGCTAGAAAAGTTGAAAGATTTTTATCTCAGCCATTCCATGTTGCTGAAACATTTACTGGTATGAAAGGTGAGTATGTAAAACTTGAAGATACTATTAGAAGTTTTGGTGAGCTTGTAGATGGAAAGCATGACGATTTACCAGAGCAAGCTTTTTACATGGTAGGAGATATTGAGTCGGCTAAGAGAAAAGCAGAAAAAATGCTTGAAGAATATTCAAAAGCTATGTAATTAAAATAAATTAAGTGGAGATTTGAAAAGTAATTTTTTAAATTTCCACTTAATAGATGAAATATTTGCAATTTTGTAAAGAGAATTTTTATATGCAAGAAAGTATAAATTTAAGAATAATGTCTAGTGATAAGATCGTTGCAAAAAATGATGCTGAGTATGTATTAGTCCCAAATGTTGTTGGCACTTTAAAGATTCTTCCTAATCATTGTAATTACACCACTATACTTTCTAAAGGAAAAATTGTTTATAAAGAAAATGGGAAAGAAGAAGAAAATTCAATAGATATTAAAGGTGGTGTATGTTCGTTTATAAATGATAAATTAGAAATTTTAGTTGATTTATAAAATATTTTGATTTTTTTAATTTGGAAAAATTCTAGAGAAAAAATGCTAGGATTTTTTTTACGAGTTTTTTAACCTCTTTTGAGGAACCTTTTTTAATTAACCCATGTTATATAAAATCCTAGCGTTCAAAGGTCTTACCCCTTATTAGAGCAAGACTACATCATGTTTCTAAAAAACCTTCATTTTCGGTGGGGTATTACCACGTTAGCGCGAATGAAAAAGATTTCTTTTTTCCCGCTTGGCGAGCAGATGCCGGTCCAACAAGGAGAATTTGCCTCAACGACAATAAAGGGATGACCTTGACGATCATACGAAATAATGTCGCCTCGTTTGACTTGCACATTTCTGACCATTCCGTCTCTTTCAACGCGCCAAGTGTCACCGGACACTTTTGAGTAGATCTTCTTGCACACTACCTTGTATCTATGGTGGATGTAGCTACAGGTTCGTTTGCAAGGCTCACCGTTTGGTTGTTCGATCACATAGTATCTTTCACGAGGATTGCTATGACACCTCATGATTTGATAACCTGTTGACTGGTACATTATGCACCGCGACAACGGAACTCCATCTTTCATTGAAGTACTCCTTTTCTTCTATTCTAGATTTGTTGTGATAAAACAGCAATTTGATGATGCTATCATATAATAATTTATTGTGCAATTTGGCTTATAAAAAGAAAATAGCATTATATTACATTTTTAGGGAGATATTGACGTAAAATATAGATGATGAAGAAAATGCTTCTTACAATAAATTAGATAAAAAAGAACCAAATGTTAGGTGAGCGTTTGGTTCAAGATCGCTTTTTTAACCGTCAATTTTCTACAAGTCTGTACTTGCCGTAAAAATCGTTGATTTTAAAGATGTTCCCTTTATTATCAATGCAAATGACATCTTCGGGAAAAATCGATTCTTCGCTAGTTTTGCTGAGAAATTCCATCTGCCCGACTCCTTCATATATAAAAAATGTCTGAGGATTCTTGCATACGAAACTATTTTTTCAACGAAACCTGGTCTGAACGTATAGTCGTCAATCATGACTGACACCTTTCTAACTGATTTCTAAATTAACCTTAAATTTCCAACTACCAAAAATAATAATAAAAACGATAATTTCATATTCTAATTCAAAATATTTACATGTAAAATTAAAAATTTCAAAAATAAAATAAATTTATCTTGGCGCTATTTTAAATCATTAACTATCATAGTATAATTTATAATGTATGTGACTTTTACATAGGAGATAGGTGAATATTATGGATTATCCTCAAGATTTAAAATACACAAAAGAACATCAATGGGTGGCAATTCAAGGTGAAACTGCAATAATTGGCATTACTGATTATGCGCAATCTGAGCTAGGTGAAATAGTTTTTATTGAACTTCCCGAATTAAATGCAAACATTAAAAAAGACAGCGTGTTATGTGTTGCAGAATCCACTAAAACTGCTTCTGATGTACATGTTCCAATTTCAGGTGATATTATTGAGGTTAACGAGGAATTAGAAGATAATCCTAGCTTGGTTAATAAAGATCCTTATAAAGAGGGTTGGATAGTAAAAATTAAGAATTTTGATAAAAAAGAATACGATGCCTTAATGAGCGCTAATGATTATCAGGCATATATTGCACATTAAAATATATAATAATGACTTATTATTATAAAAATAAGTCATTATTATATATTTTAATGTTTCCCCTATTGACTTTTTTTGATGATTTGATAATATACAAAATATGTTCACGGACGGGCGCTTAGCTCAATTGGTAGAGCGTCAGCCTTACAAGCTGAGGGTTATAGGTTCGAGTCCTATAGCGCCCACCATTTTTTCTACTGAATTTTAAATTTCTCGCTTGTTACTTCTTATATTTATTTTGCCTTAAGCTTTATTAAATAAATCGTTTAGTATTTTGTCTCTACTTTTATAATCAAAAAGTTTGTCTATTCCATTTAGCGCATTAAAAAACGAAGCCTTATTTAAGCCTTTTTGAGATTCTATTTAAAAATTTTTTAAAAACTAAAAATGAAAATTTTATGATAGAAAAGGGGATAAGAAACAATTTTTTTATGACTTTAAAAAATTTAATATTATTTAAATAAAAATTAGATTTATTATTTTTTACGTTTTTCATGCTATTTTTTAAATCACTTTTGTAATAAAAATTATTATTACTTGTGTAATTTGTATTTGTGTATATAGCATAAATATTTTCTTTATTAATATTATTGTAATTAGTTTGATAAGCATTATTTGTAGTGTTAGAGCTATAAGTTTTTAAAATATAATTTTTTAATTTTTCATCATAGTTCTTTTTAGATAAAGGATTATTTAATGTTCGATAACTTTCAGAGATTTCTTTAAATTTTTCAGCTACTGACTCTTCTTTATTTATGTCTAGATGGTACTTCTTCGCAAGAATTTTATAAGCATGGCTTATCTCTTTTTTAGTAGCATTTAAATTTAGACCTAGAATTTTATAATAATTTTTCATATTATTAACATATGTGTATATTAAAATATATTACAATTATAGGATTAATCTTGTTATTTGGCGTTTTTGATTCTTATGCTAGCTCCAAAATTGTTTTAGGGCCTAATTCATTAAAGCATAAAAATAATTTGTATTGTCCATTAGGCAATAAATATAAGGGATTAACTTCAAGATTCGGTTACAGATGGAAGAAATTTCATGAGGGAGATGATTTTAAAGCATACCCTAACACTAACATTTATGCGGCGCATGACGGAACAGTAGTTTATAGTTCAAGCAGAATGAGTGGATATGGAAATATGGTGATTATTAAGTGGCATGGTATAATGACGGTATATGCTCATAATAATAGAAACTTAGTTAAAAAAGGTTCAAGTGTAAGAAAAGGGGGGTTAATTGCAACTGTTGGTTCTACGGGGCGTGTCACAGGACCACACCTTCACTTTGAAGTGAGGGTCCCTGTAAATAGAAGATGGTATGCAGTAAATCCAAGTTTTTTTGGAGCTTGCAAGTAAAATAATAATATCAAGGAGAATAACAATATGATTAAAGATAAAATTAAGACAAGAGATGAACTAGTAAGTATTGTAAAAGATGCGCAAAGCAAAGGGAAAAAGGTAGGTTTTAGTTCAGGAGCTTTTGATTTAGTACACGGAGGTCATATTGATTATTTAGAAAAATCAAAAGCACTTTGTGATATTTTTATTGTTGGTGTTAATACAGATGAGTCTATTAAAAATTATAAAGATCCTAAAAGACCAATTTGCCCTTGCAGTGATAGAACGAAATTACTTGCTGCGCTTGAGTGTATAGATTATGTTTTTAATTTTGATGAGCTAAATAATAATGTAAATATTACTACGTTAAAACCAGATTTCTATATAAAAGCAGGGGATTATACAAAAGCTCAGCTTTCATCTGCGCCACTTGTTGAAAGCTATGGCGGGGAAGTTAAGTTAATTCCTGTTGTTCAAGGATCGTCAACTTCAAAAATTATAAAAAAGATAATTGATCTTTATGGAGTTGAAGGGTGCTGCGCTTATGATGAAACAATAAAGTATGAGAAAAGGCCAGCTATATTTTTAGACAGAGATGGGGTAATTAATGAAGAAGTTGAGTATTTAGGAGACCCAAATGATTTTAGATTGATTCCAAATGTAGGAGAGGGGCTTAAGAAACTTCAAGATTTAGGGTTTAGGATAATTGTTGTTACAAACCAAGCGGGCATCGCACTTGGTTATTATACCAAGGAAGATTTTTATAGAGTTACAAAAAGAATGTTTGAAACGCTTTCACCTTACGGAATTAAGTTTAGTAAAGTATATTTTTCACCACACACTAAAACGGATGATTCTACTTGGAGAAAACCAGACCCAGGGATGCTTTTACAAGCTAAAAAAGATTTAAATATTGATATGGCAAATTCTTTTATGATAGGGGATAGGACTACAGATATTGAATGTGCAAAAAGAGCTGGAGTAAAAAGTATTCTTGTAAAAACTGGTGCTGCCGGAAAAGATAATTTAAAGGATGTAACTCCTGATTATGTAGCGGATGACTTATTTGAAGCTAGTAAAATCGTTGAAGGGATAGTTAAAGGGAAATAATAAGGATAGGTATCATGTAAGCTGGTTGCAGATAGCTGGTATCAGCATTCTGGTTCCAGAAAGCGGATGAGTGTTTCCTGTAATTTGGCGGTTTTACTTGAATCTGGAAGCTTGTAATTAGGAATGAAGATAGCAAGTGCAGTAAGCTGAATAAAAAAAGGCAGATTTTAAAAGAGTAAAAACAAAGACTACCTATTTTACCCCGTAGGAACTTCTAGCTTATGACCAGTAAACTATTAGGGTTATTCCCCAATGTAAGGAACAATCTTGTTGTAGTATTCTTAAAAATCTTAATCAAAAAAATTTTTTGAAATGTTATTAATGAATATAACAGGTTAAAAAAAATTTTGCTTTTTAAATATATTAAGCAACCATTGTAAGTACTACTTGAACAATTCCTATTATAAACCCGAGCACTGCACCAATAATTTCAATGAATTTAAATTCTTTTTTCATTATTTCAAAAAG
>CAKMMH010000013.1 GCA_927798255.1 uncultured bacterium
ATTTAGTAGTAGTAGCAGCAGTAGCGTAGGCGGCGGTGGTAGTGCTTTATTTAGTAGTAGTAGCAGCAGTAGCGTAGGTAGTGGTGGTAGTAATTTATCTAGTAGTAGTAGCAGCAGTAGCGTAGGCGGCGGTGGTAGTAATTTATCTAGTAGTCATAGTGAAGAACCAACGGTTGTAATAACTAATACTAATACTTATACCAATACTAATACGGTAACATATACTAAGACTCCGACAATAACATCTACGATAACTTCAACAGTTACTTCCACAAGGACTCCGACAATGACTTCTACGGAAACGCCAGTATGCCCTTTGCATACTCCAGAAAGGGTTACTTGGTGTCCATCACACTTTTTCTCGTTTTACGAATTATCAATTGGTTCTGCAATTTCTGCAAAGTATAGTGATGGTCTTTGGGTTACTTGGGGAAATGATGTTCATGCTGGAAGTACCAATAATACCTCAATTCGTAATGATTGGATAGATGTAGAGGGGGGCCTTTCTGATTATTATCATGTTATTTCAAGGTATGATAAGACATGTTATTTCGGAAATGTGTGTTGGGACAATTATAATAGTGTTACATGTGTTGATAGTAGTAGTACGAATAGTGTTTATGTTGGTGGTGCTGGTTTTTCTATAAAACAATTAGCTGTTGGTCCAAACCATAACTGTGCGGTTGGTCTTCAAGGAACTCTTAATGAGAATCAAGAGTTTATTGCAACAGGATCTAAACTGTATTGTTGGGGAGATAATACGTACGGTCAATTAGGGGTAGGTGATACGTTAGATCGTAGCGAGCCTACCTTAGTTACATTACCTATTAATCCTTCTACTAGTCGTGAGTTCGAGGCAATTTATGTTAGCGTTGGTGAAAAGTCATCTTGTGCAATTCTAGCAGAAGATGGGGTGAACGATAAAATTGGTTATTTATATTGTTGGGGGGATAATAACGAAGGACAGTTAGGGATCGGTAGTAATACATCTTATTTAACTCCGCAATTAGTTTCAAGTTCTATAATATTTCAGAGGGTTGAGCAGGGGTTGAACCATGTTTGTGCGGTTGCGACATCAGCTAACTTCTATTGTTGGGGAGATAATAGTAGAGGTCAAGTAGGTGTTGGAGATTCTCAGACGATATACACTACCCCTCAATTAGTAAGTGAAGATTATTATGGTAACTCTGTGTCCATGGGGCCGTATTCTTTAACATACGATTTTAGCTTGGGAAATAATCATACATGTATGATAGGTTATATCGGAACTCCCGGTGAGCCAAATCAATTAACTCCTATTTGTTGGGGGGATAACTCAGATCATCAAATAGGTGTTGATATACCAGCGCTTGGACATTTTTCAAAACCGATAAAAGTTGATTCAAATGCAAGTCTTTATATGGATGATATAATTAGTGCTGGACCAGATTGGACATGCATGGTGGATTATAGTATAAATAATGAATCAGGTGGTCCCCGTAGTAACCTTTGGTGTTGGGGAAAAAATATAGTAAATGGTTATAAAAGAATAACTGCAACTGATAGCACTCACGAAACAACTCCTGTTAATTTGTTTGACTGTAGTGAAGCTACACCTACAAAAACTGCTACAAATACACCGCCAGCAGATGCTACGGCTACATTTACAAAAACAATCACAAATACCCCACTCCCTCCTACATTTACACGAACTTTTACTGCAACGCCTACTATAACCGACACTCCACTACCAGAGGCTACTCAAACTTTTACTGAAACGCCTACTATAACTGACACTCCACTACCAGAGGCTACTCAAACTTTTACTGAAACGCCTACTATAACCGACACTCCACTACCAGAGGCTACTCAAACATTTACTAAAACAATTACTAGTACTGCTACTTTTACTCCAACAATTACACCTACACCTATAAATCAAGTATTAAATAGCGCAAAATATGCAGCTCTTGGAGATCGACACACATGTGTATTAGCTATTGATAACAATTTGTATTGTTATGGTAGTAATGGAAGTGGTCAGGTAGGTGATACAACAACAGCAAATAGAAATATTCCACTAGATGTTTTATCCGGTGTGAGAGAAGCAAGTTTAGGGGCGTCTCATAGCTGTGTGGTTTCTTCAAGTAATGAACTTTATTGTTGGGGTTCAAATGCATTTGGTCAAGCAGGAGGAACATTTGATTTGCAATCACCTCAAAAAGTTACAAGTTTAAGTAATACTGTAAGTAGAGTGTATACAGGACAACGTGGAACATGTACAGTAACAACAAATGGTGATTTGTATTGTTTTGGTGAAAATCAATATGGTCAACTTGGAAATGGTACGACATCATCTGAAAAAACTCCGACACCTCAGCAAGTAAAACTAACAAGCTCTTCTTATTTAACAGATGTAAGCCAGGTAAGCGTTGGTGATTATCATGTTTGCGCAGTAAAAAGTACGGGTGCACTGTATTGTTGGGGAAAAAATAATAGTGGTCAACTTGGTTTGAATAATACGACTAATTCTTCTTATGCTAAAGAAGTTATGCAAGGAATAAAGGAAGTTTCATGTGGTAATGAAGTAACTTGCGCAGTAAAGATTAGTGGTGAGCTTTTTTGCTTTGGAAAAAATGATCATGGACAAGTAGGTGCAGGTTTAGAAAGCGCGACTATTAAAGTACCTACAAAAGTTATGATGAATGTAAATCATGTTATTGTAGGAAGTACCCATGTGTGTGCTACTACAAATTCTGGGGTGTATTGTTTTGGTAATAATGATAAAAATCAAGTTGGGAATGGTTCTGATGCTGACACAATAACACCTCAAAAAATTTTAGATGGTAATTTTAGTTATATATCAGGTTATAACCATACATGTGCGATAAGACAAGATGGAGCGCTATTTTGCTGGGGATATAATTCAGAAGGTCAAATTGGGAACGGAATTTCGGGAACAAATCCTTCTTCGCCTGCTCATGTACTTTCAAATATAATACATGTAAATGTTGGTGGAGATCATACATGTGCAACAGATTCTAACAATAAGCTTTACTGTTTTGGAAGAAACGATGAAGGGCAAATAGGAGATAGAACAAATACTGATAAGCCTTCTCCAACAGTAATTTTTGATGGAAGTGGTGGACATGGAAGTTTATGTTCAAATTGCTGTGAACACTGGAATTATTCGAATATAAATAGCTCATGTACAAATGAATTGTCAAATGCATGTTTAACAAATGGAGTTTATAATTGTTACGGGCAAATAGATAATCCAAGTATCGTATGTAATGTACCAGCTCCAAATTGTTGCGATGATGCAGGTTATGCAACTATAACTACAGAATGTCATGTTGGTGTTGGTTATTGTGCTGATACGGGGATTTATTATTGTTCTGGAGATTTTGTAGATAGTGTTGTTGATTGTAGTGCAGTTGAAGGGGGGCCAAGAGAAGAAAGATGTAATGGTATAGATGATAATTGTAATAACCAAACAGATGAAGATTTTAAATTTAATGGTATATCAGTTGGAGATGAATGTACGGTATTAAATAAACAGTTTGAATATCAAGGGCAAATGATTACTATTAACAAAAGAGGTTATGTAAGATGTATAAATGAAGGTGCAAGTGATTGTGTTGATATATTTGATGAAGATAATGATGGCGTATCAGATGGCGAAGATAGGTGTCTAACGCTTATTGATGGTCGTGATAATGCCTTTTATAATGATAATGGCTCATTCTTGTATAATGAAACGACTTGTCCTCAAGCTACTCCAGGATGCCACCCACTTTATTATAGTGATACTCCTTATGCATTTACAGACGATACAGATAACGACGGCTTTATAAATTGTATGGATAGTTGTCCATTTGATGATGCTCAAGAAGATGATCCTTTTACAGGATTAGGTGAAAAGGATAATGGAGCAAAGAAAAAATCTGGTAATAATAAAGAGGTTGGTATTTTAGGAGATGGTTGTGGTCAAATCCCGATTGGTGGAATTATAACAAACACTCCTACACCAACCTATACGCAAGAACAGGAGGTGGTTACTAATACTCCTACAGATACATTTACTCTAACAAATACTTTTACATATACTCTTACTGATATCCCTACAGAGACACCTACAGATATTCCAACAAACACTCCAAGTGAAACGCCAAGTTTTACATTTACTAATACTTCTACCGATACTCCTACAAATACGTTTACAGATACAGTAACAAATACATTTACTCATACAATTACAGATACACCAGATTTAGGTGATGCTGATACTAATACATTTACAAATACTCCGACTAATACTAGTACATTTACAGATACGGATACGTTTACAAGTATATTTACAAGTACATTTACAAACACATTTACACCTACTGATACGCAAGGTGGTATTTTACCAACAGTAGTAGCTACTCTAACACCACTAGTTCCACCTTCAAATGAGGATGCAGATTTAGAAGTTGTAACTCCGGAAACCGAGCTTCCTTCTCCAAGTATTAATGCTAACGAAGATAATGATATATTAACAATACAATTGCCAAAATTTAAGAAAGCTTCTATTAATGGACATACTGATATTGCAAATGCAAAATATAAATATGTAATTCATGTTAGAAAATTAAAGAGACTAGGAGTTAAGGATAATTTTTACAAACTAGGAAAGAGATTTTTAACTTATAACAGAAAAAATAAGATTAAATTTAAAAATATGGATAAAGGAATTTATTCGGTAAGATATCAAGTTATTATTCTTAAAGGTGATAAAGAAAGAAAAACTAAATGGAGTAAAAGAACACTTGTCGTAATGTCTTGATATTATTATATATAGTGTAAGAATGTTTTGGAATTAATAAAAGATATTTATTTTAGTAAAATGAGATTAAATTACAAAAAATTTCTAAAAGGTTCTTCTTTTTTAGTATGCTTTTTATTTACAGTGAACGTCTATTAATATGCTGATGATGTTTCTAATTGTATTGAAAGAGGAAATTTACTATTTACAGATATTTCTATAGGAGAAAGTGGTACGAATTCTCTCGGAGGAAATAGTATATGTGTAACTGGCTCAAGAAATGAGACAGATTCTGGTCATAAGTGTTGGGAAGTAATGCTTATGGGGCAAATAGGAACAGGAGGTACTGCTAATGTCTCAATGGATAGCTCATTAATATTATCCGGAGGAGAATTTGATTCTAATTTGTCTGATTATGTTAAAGTTGTAACAGGTGGTAATGCCACATGTGGTATTAAATCAGACGGTTTACTTTGGTGTTGGGGGGTTAATGGTGGTTCTGCTGGTAAACTAGGTATAGGAAATAATTCTGCTTCATATGTAACTACTCACATAGGAATGATTTAGTTAAACCGTCGCGCTGATAAAGCGCAGGACAAGTCGCAAGAGTTTGAATATTCCCTTCCGATGCCAATTAGACCCTAAGTGTATTTTTGGGGTGGGGCTTTAAAAAAATTTGAAGGAGGATTTGTCAAAAGTGGTGATGCGTTGTATGCTTTGCCGGATTACCAAGTTGATATTTATCTTGCCGGACGAAGCCTTCCTAAGAAAAGCATTGAGCTTTGTAAAAAAGAAGCTCAGCAAGGAATTGAGGAGATTAATAAGTGGCATGAAGGTATTTCAAAAAATAGGATTTTCAACCCTCAGACTCCTAGGCTAATTCGTATGGAATTTAAGTCGATAGAGATAGATGACTATCATTTCGATATATTAGGTTTTAAAACGGATCAGCGCAGCGAAAGTAAAAAGTTTGATTCTAAAAATGCAATAAAGCTTTCACAATATTCTCTTATGAGTTTTTAAGGTTTTGTATATTTTTATCTTAGGGTGAGAACAAATACTGGCTCTTATCCAGTTCGGGTATTTGTTCATAATTCATTTATGCGCTACCACATAAACAAGCGCACTAATAGGAGCGATGAAATCACTTTCCCGACATATTCGACTGGAGGGGTTTTTGCGATAAAGAATAATTTCTACTTTTTGTCCCCAAATGCGATAAATAAACCAGCTGATAAATACCAGTTTTATTCCGATGGAAAAGCTGGTTTTTTTACTGGCGAAGTTATAGGGGATTTTACCTATGACACTTTTGGTCGTTTATATCACGACCATAGTCAAACAGAGAGAGAATTTTACGAAAGAAATTGCTTTTAACGTGTTTACGCATTAAGAAAAACAATCTTTTTGTGGAAAAAGAAATGAGTAGGTTGTTGTTAGCGTTTTTAGCATTAATGGCATTCTACGCATTTTCTTTTATCTGTACAATTCTAAATAGATGATATTTTTTTTAATAACTTATTTGCAGTTTCTATATCATTATAATTTCTAAGCGCGCGTTTTCCTCTAATTAATTTATTTTCACTATCACTTATAAAATTTTCACTATCTTTCACAAATAAAGGAAGATATGGAATTTTTCCTGAAAGTGAAGTTAGGATTTCAAGATTTACAGAATCAGGTGGATCTTTACTAGGATTTTCTTTAGTATTTAAAATTTTTATAGCTTTATTTCTTACATCGTTTATAAAACTTAAACCATACCTATAAATATCTTGAAGATTGATAATAGGATAAGAGTCTTTTAATTTATCATTTAATTCTGTTTCTGTAAGAAGTCTTTCTAATCCAATATTTAAAATGCCTTTTATTTGCTCACTTAGAATATACATATTTTCTAAGTTGTCAAAAGATTGCTCATAAAAAACAATTCCCGCATTTAAGATGCGACTTAATTCTGAAAGAGCTGTATGAATATCTTTTATATTAGCAATAAATGATTTTAAAGGTTCATCTATATCATCATTAATTGAAAGAGGTGTTATGTTATCAAGAGGTGCTTTTGGAAGTTTTTTAATAGTTTTTAATTTTTCTATAATTTTTGCTTTTGTTATAGGTCTATTAATTTCAAGTGATTCTTCAAATGTAGGGATTCCTTCACTAGCTAGTCTATCGTTTTTTTCTCTTAGTGCTTCTTCCTCAAGTTCTGCACTTGTACTTACAGTTTGCACAGAGATTATTTGGTAAAAAAGCTCAATGCTTGTTTCAAAAATTAAAGCAAGGAGTCTTTTTAATAAAAAATCATAATCGTTATTATTTGTATCTACTTTTATCCAAGTGTAACCTTTATCAGGAGTATAAAAGTCTCCATCTGGTGGCATATCTGTAGGTTCTGTTTGGTAATGTACGGTTACATATTTTCCAATTAAGAATGCAACTAATTTTAAATCAGATGATGCAAAGATTTTTTTTAGTAAATCTAAAGAATTATTTTCATCTGTTAAACTTAGCCAATTAAAAAATCTTGCTTCGTTAAATTCATCTTTTTCCCAGCAATCTAAGTCTAAAATAACCCTTCTTTGATGCGTAGTCATAATATCAATTAAATCTGTAGAAGATATAAGACTATTATTTTGAATTGCCATATATAAATTTAATGGTGGAATTTCTCTTACGACTTGTTCTGGAAGCTCTGCTTCAAAAATTGCTTTTGTTAGATGCTTAGGGTCGACAAGTAAATACTGATTAACTAAGCTTGCTTCATTATTTAAAACATCTTTTTTCATATTATTATTTTCTTATTGTTAGAAGTATTTAAAAATTTTTATTCAGCAACTACAGAATTTGTCGTATTACTATTAGTTTCTTCTTTTACCATTTCTTTTTTATCTGTTTCTTGATTTTTTTGTTTTACCTCAACTTTATCTTTATTTGTAGTAATTTTTTTACTTTTATCTGGAGCGTAAACTACATAAATATTGTTTCCTTGAGGCTTGGATTGTTCATCAATTATAGCAATATCAGAAAGCGCTTCTGTGATTTCATTTAATTTTTGAACACCAACATTTATATACATCGCCTCTCTTCCTTTAAAGCGCATGCTAAATTTCACTTTATCACCATTTTCAATAAAGCTACGAGCTTGTTTTAGCTTTGTTTGTAAATCTCCTTTATCCGTCCTATAACGAATTCTAAGTTCTTTTGTTTCAGTTTCTGTACGTTTCTTTTTAGCAGCCATTTCTTTTTTCTGTTCACGGTATTTAAATTTTCCATAATCCATGATTTTGCAAACAGGAGGTTTTGCGTTAGGGGCTACTTCTACTAAATCAAGTCCTTTATCTTCTGCGATTTTTCTTGCATCGTTTGTTGGCATAATTCCTAATTGCTCGCCATCATCTCCGATAAGGCGAACTTCTGGGCATCTTATTTTGAAATTGATTCTGTGATCTTCAGCCTGTTGATTTTGATTGTTAAAATTCTTAAAACTACGATTCGGATTATTATTGTTGTTGTTTGGATATGCCAAATTAAAAAATCTCCTTTATAAAAAATATAAAAATATAAATTTCAAAAAAACTCTAATATTATTAGATGTTGTAGCTAAATAAAAAGTTCTTTTTAAATTTAAAATTTTAATAAAAAACCATTTTATTATCCCAAGTAGATGTTAAAAAATATAGCTAAATGTATTTTTAATTTATAGGTAATTATTATATATCGTTTATTTCTAATTATTCATCAAAAATAGCGATTTTTACTTTATTATTGAATTTTGCAACTGCAGCGTCTAATATGTGTCCTAATTCTCCTTGTTTCTCTTTTATTCTTGTTTTTTTCCAATTATTTTGAGGTTCAAAAAGGTCTATAAATTTTTCACCAACGGTTAAAATATAATTTTTATTATTTTTAGAAAATGGAATAATTTTTTCAAATGAAGGCTGTCCTTTTTGATTTGCTATTAGTTTTAAATCATATTTTTTAGTTTTTTCGTTAAATGAAATAATGCTAAGACGGTTTTCTGCTAATTTTCCATAATCTTGATGCCAGCCATCTGCAATTAAAATTTCTTGCTTTTTGTCGTTATTAATATCAAAGAATGCGACACTTCTTGCCCCTCTAAAAGATGGAAGTTCTATAAGTTTTTTATCTTTATTTAATAAAATAACTTCACTTAAATTATTTTCTTCATCTTTATAAGGACGTGCAAATACGACATTATTGTTATCACTATCCATATCAACATTCATTCCAAGACGCACTTTTTGAATTTCAAAAAAATCCCACTTATCATCTGTTACTTTTGTAAGTTTTCCAAATACAGAATAAAATCTTGAATAAAAATAATTAATATAAATATCACTATCTACTTGCCTTAAAAATGAAATATCACTTCTTTCACTTTTTGTTTCATAAATTAATTTTGAAGTACTTAAATTTTTATCAGTTAAAAATATTTTTATTGGTGCATCTAGTTTTCCTCGTTTAAGACCAAGAGCTAAGATAAGTTTTGTTTCATTATTTTCATTATATACGCAAAGATTACTTAAAGCTTGAGGAAGAGTGCTTGTAGCTTTAATTTCAAGGTTATTATTTTTTCCTTCTTTATAGAGAGTTAGCTTATTATTTACGCTATTAAATGATGCCAAACCATCATTATTTTCACCGTAAAAATTTTTAAGAGTGTATAAACTTAAATTTTCTAGTTCATTTGCACTAAGATTTGAAATGTTAAATATAAAAAGAATTGCTAGTGGATAAATTAGATAATAAAAATAATGCTTTTTGTTTTTCATTTTATTTCCTATAATTTAAAAAGATATAATTTTTATAAGGTATTTTATATGAATCTTAATAATGATGTCGATACAAAAAATCCATGGGTAACTTTAAGTAGTAATATTCTTTATGAAAATCAGTGGATAAAACTTAGGAAAAATGATGTTATAACTCCAAGGGGAGATAATGGAGAATATACTTATATAGACAAAAAAGGAGCTGTCGGAGCAGTCGTTCTTAATTCAAAAAACGAAATATATCTAGTTGGTCAATATAGATATACTATGAATGAATATACTTGGGAAATTATTGAAGGTGGTATAGAAGAGGGGGAGAGTTATTTAAACGCCATAAAGAGAGAAATAAAAGAAGAGGCAGGAATTACTGCTAGTAATTATCAAGTGTTAATGGAAAATGTGCATATTAGTAATAGTGTAACAAATGAAAGAGGTGTCCTTTATTTAGTAAGAGATGTACTAGAAGAGGGAAATAAAGTTCCTGATCCAACTGAAAAGATTATAGTAAAAAAGGTTCAGTTTAATGAAGCGGTAAACTTAGTATATCAGGGAAAAATAGTGGATCTTTTTTCGATAGCTGGAATTTTGCTTGCAGCTAAAGAATTAAATATTTAATATATAAATTTTGATGGGATAATTATATGAGTCTAAAGGATGATATTGATAAAAGTAGTTTTTGGAAAACTATAAATTCTAAAGTTGTCTATGAAACATCTTGGGTAAGAGAGTTAAAGAAGATAATGTAAAAGACCCTTATGGGAATGATACTATATATTCTTATATTGAAAGACAAGATTTCGTGTCAGCTGTAGTTTTAGATGAAAATGATAATTTATATCTTGTAGAGCAATATAGGTATCCTATAAAAGATTATACATGTGTTGGGTAATTAAAGTTATGTACTACAATTACAAAACACCGTTTAAGTTTTATAAAATTCTAATTATCAGAAATGCAGAAATGAAAGGATAAAATAATGGAATTTCAAGGAATTAGAGGATTTTTGAAGGCGGGAGAAGATCATAAGAAGCATTAGGAAACTGTCTCTACGAGAATTGCTTATGATACTCTCCTTTCTCTAGAATTCATGAATCCAAAGTAGTAACTCCTAATGGGGGGAGGGAAAGTACGGCTACTTGAAAAGTAACAGGGTCGTGACCGCTGTTATTCTTGAGTTGATTTCGCTACTAGTTTGGCGATTCTACTAGTTGCTAATAAATTAGGTTTTTAGTGAGGCCTAATTAGAAATATTGGAACATTTGAGGGGTTAGAAATCCTTAAAAGGAGCTAGGCCCTCGTTTTTTCTTATCACCAAAAATTTTAATATTAGATACTAGCAATTATTGAAGATAAAGAGTTTTGTTGGGAATTTAATTTTCCCATTAAAGCTTCTAAGTTAGCATATTTAATAGTAAGACTTTGTTCATATCTAGAAAGATAACTTTCAAGATTTCCAATCTTATTATTTGTATCGTTAATTTGAGTTGTTAAATTATTAATGCCTTGGTCAATAAGTGCATTAAACCCTGTAAATTGATAAATCTTTCCAGTAACTCCACCTAGTTCTTCGCCTAAGTTTGTAAATATTTTATTTACAGAATTACTGTCCTTTGATAGCGCTTCTTCAAACTTATCTGCATCAAAAGAAATCGTACCATCTCTATTTGTTGTAATTCCAACTTCAGAAAGAATGTTTACGCTTCCTCCAGATGTTCTTGAATTTGTAAGAGCATTTTTTATAGTTGATAAGATATTTTCATCAAGAGAAGTAGAAGATAATGAACCATAAATAATTTTTGTATCTTCTCCTTCTTTTTCTGATGACACTAAATCGTTTTCTTTAATGTAAGAAACTACATTGTTAAATGCATCTACAAAATCTTTTACAGCAGATGAAGTGTTATCACTATCAACTGTTGTCGCGATATTAACAGTTCCTATACCATTTAATTTAAAACTTACTCCTGGAATTAAATCTGAAATCGTATTAGAGTTTCTTTCAATATTATCAGCAAGACCAGCGATACTTAGCTTTGCATTTTTAGCTTGAGATAAATTTCCTAGAGATGGGTCTAATGTTGAATCTGCAGCTAAAATTTCTTCTCCTACTGAGATTTCAATTTTTCCTTCTGATAAACCAGATTCTTTACTTGTAATCATAAAAGCATAGCTAGGCTCACTTGCAGTACCAACATTTATTAATGAAGCTTGTCCTTTAGTGCTTTGAGCATTAAATGAATTTACTAGATCTTCAACAGTTGTTGTGTTTCCAACAAGAAGCTGAGTAGTTTCTCCTCCAACTGTAATATTCATTACATCACCACTAGCGGATACTCCATTTGCAAATAAATCTGTTGCAGAAGAAAATTTTTTTGAAAATGAAAAACTTCCAGATTTTGCAAGTTCTTTTACAGTAACATCATAATTTCCAAGAGCTGCTAAATTTGAAGTTGAAGTAGATAACACAGATTCATCTGTTGATGAAGTAGTTTTTGAAAGAACACCACCTTCTAAAGTTTTAAATTTGTCAGCTGCATCTTTTAAATTATTTAGTAAAGATTTTAGTTCTGTTAGACTATCTTTAGTGTCTTGGTATTTTGAAATCTTATTTTCAAGAGGTGTTACTCTTGCTTTTCTTTGCTGTGCAATTAAAGATTCAATTAATGCTGATGAATCGATACCAGATGCTAATCCCGAAAAAGTTACACTTGACATTTTATGTAAACTCCATTTTTTAATTAAAATCCTTAACCAGTATGTATAGCTATCGGCAAAATTCTTAAAAACTTTAATTAAAACTTTAGTTTATATTTAAGTGTAACTTATCGATATTATTATATTTTAGTGCTGACCTTGTATTATTACATCAAGCGTTTCAAAAAGCTTATCGTAAATAGAATCTTCTTCTTTGGGCTTGTTAGAAAAGAACTTTAAGATGAAAGTTTCGTTTTTTAAAAGATCTAGTGTTTGTGCTTCTTTATTCATAAATTCCTCCTTGGATTTTTTAATTGTAATGTTTAACATGTAGATAGAGGTATCGGATGAGTTTTTAATATCTTTCTATTTTGAATCTTTTTTCCTATAATTTTTTTATTATGAGAGTTATCTTAGGAAAATTAGTAACATTTTTTTTGATTTTTTTCTTAAATGCATGTACAGGTACATACAAACTAAATGATCAATTATTAGAAAAAGAATATTTTGAAACATTTTATAACAATAACAACAAAGTTATTTTGCTAAGTAATGATATTAAAGAATTTAATAAAAATGTTTATGAAAATAATAAAGGAGTAATAAATTTTAATAATTTACCAAAGTATTTAAAAAATAAAAAAAATTTAAAGTATGGCTTAGTAGTTAAAAAAAGTAATTTAAGAGCAAGACCTACAAATAGACCTAAATTTGAAAGCAAAGATGATACGCATTTTGATGAAAGACAGTATAAAGAATTAAAAGTTGGGGAATGGGTAATTTTACATAGAACCGTAAATTCTTGGGCATTTGTATCAACGTATAATGTGCAAGGGTGGGTAGAAACCAAAAATCTTGCATTTTTTAATGATTATAAAAGTTTAAAAAAATATTTAAATGAAAAAAATTTTGTAGTGGTAACTGATAAACAAATTAAGCTTAAAGATAATTATTTAGATATGGGAGTAAAGCTTCCTTTAATTAAAGAAAACAAAAAAGATGTAATTGTAAAGTTACCAAAAAGAAATAAAGAAGGAAAAGTTTATTTTAGAAATTTAAAACTTAAAAAAGAAAAGATTCATATTGGATATTTAGCATATACAAAAAGAAATTTAATAAGACAAGCGCTAAAATATTTAGGCACTTCTTATGGTTGGGGAGGACTTTATAATGGCGTAGATTGTAGTGGCTTCATATTAAATGTTTATAGCGTGTTTGGTTTTGAGTTTCCAAGAAATTCATCTTTCCAGCAAAATGTTAATAGTAACGCAAAGCAAATTAAAAATAGTAAAATTCTTTCAAAATACTTAAACAATAAACTTTCAGGAAGTCTAGTTTATTTTCCTGGGCATATAATGATTTATTTAGGAAAGAGAGATAATAAAGATTATATTATTCATGCTATCGCTTATATCTTTGATAATAAAATGAAAAAGTATGAAATATTTAAAGTCGTTATTACAGATACTGATATTATTAGGAAGACAGGAAAAGCATTTAAAGAAGAGATTACTAGCGTTACTACGATTAAATGATTTTAAATTAAAATTTTTAGGTCTAAGCAATTTATTTCAGATTTAGAATCCATAGTGAAACATTTTGAAAAAAAAAGGAATGATTTTGGAATAATTGGAGTACTTAAGCTTATAGAAGATTATAAAATTGAATCTGAATCACTTACAAAACAATGTAAAGATGCAGTCAAATTAATTGATAAAAAGTTTCCATGTAATGGTCCATGGGAATTTTTTTCTTAAGTATTTATTCAATATTAATAAACATATCATTTATGTTTAACTTTTCAAGTACATAGTTTACAACTGCTGCATCATCATCATACCCACTTGCAAAAATATTTTCGCTTATAGGATCTTCTCCTATTGCAAAATAACATACAGCACCTATTATAAGTTTTTGTTCTTGAGAAGAAAATTCATGATAACGGTCTAGAAGGTATAAACATCTATTTGAAATTTCCTCTGCGGTTTGAACATCAACTAAAGCACCGTTCTCAAATTTTTTCTTTGCATCGTTTACAGCTTGAGTAACTTTTTCCTTTAGTAATGGAATTTGTTCATCATCAACATTTACACAATATTCATTGAATAATTTTTTTATAGTTTTAGGGTATGTTGGAAGTTTGTGATGTTTCTTAGTAAATAATGCCATATAAGAATCCTATTTAATGGTGATATTTTACAAAAGATTAGTATATATAAATTTTTTAAAAAAGATATAATATTAAGAATAATGGGAAAAGAAAATAAAACTTTATCAAGTCAAAATGAAAATAAAACGATAATCAAAGGTTCAAGTATTGTAGGAGTATTAACCTTAGTAAGTAGAATTGCAGGATTTTTTCGTGATTTAGTGTTTGCTAGTCTTTTTGGTTCAAGTATGTATGCAGACGCATTCTTTGTAGCGTTTAAAATTCCTAATATGCTTAGAAGTTTCGTGGCAGAAGGGGCACTAACCTCTGCATTTGTGCCACTTTTTTCAGAAGAAGTAAAAAAGGGTGAAAAAGAAACAAGGGAGGCGTTTAGAAATGTCTGGGGATTTTTATTAATTGTTACAATCTTTTTAAGTTTGATTGGAATCATTTTTTCTAGTGAAATAACTTTATTTTTTGCCCCTGGTTTTGAAAATATATCTGGTAAACTTGAGCTTGCAAGTAATCTTACAAAAATAATGTTTCCTTATATTATCTTTATTAGCTTTGTATCTTTAGCAAATGGGGCTCTTAGTATATTTAAAATTTTCGGAATTTCTGCTACTTCTCAAATTTTAATGAATATCGTGATGATTCTTTTTGCCTTAGCAGGATTTTTCTTTACGCCTTTTAGAGCATCTCACATTATGGCATATTCTGTGATAGTTTCCGGGGTATTGATGTGCCTAATGCAAATAAGGCATTTAAGGAAAGCTAAACTTACTATAATTCCAGCTTTTAATATTTTTAACAAATTAATTTTAAGTCTTATAAAATTAATGATTCCTGCAATTATTGGAGCTGGCGTGTATCAGCTTACAATTTTTATTAACACCGTAATTGCCTCTATGTTAGAACCAGGAAGTGTTTCTTGGCTTTTTTATGCAGATAGATTTTCTCAAATTCCAATTGGAATTTTCACTATTTCTCTAGCTTCTGTTTTACTTCCTAGTCTTTCAAAATTTGTTGTAAATAATCAGCATAAGGAATTTCAAGATAGTTTAAAAAATGCCCTTTGTTTTACAAGTTTTTTTATAATACCAATTTCATTTTTTATATTCCTTGTTTCAGAGCCTTGTATTCAAGTTTTCTTACAAAGAAAAGCATTTGATGCAATTTCTACGCTAAATACAGCTTCTGCTTTAAAAGCTTATGCAATTGGAATTTGGGGAGTAAGTGCATATACAATTTTAGTTAGAGCATTTTTGGCAAAAAAAGATACAAAAACACCTACCTTAGTAAGTATTATAGTACTTTTTTTGCACTTTCACATATCACTTTTAATTTGTGGAAGGTTAATTGAAAGTAATTCAATAAGCGCTAATATTTTGTATTCATATCAAGGGTTTTTGTATAAATATTTACCATTTTTAGATTTAGGACATATTGGTTTAGCGCTTTCTGCTAGTATTTCATCAAGTTTAGGATTCGTTATCTTGTTTATAATTTTAAAGTTTAAAGATAGAAAGCTAGTGTTAAAAGGTTTTTTTAGCTCGACTTTAAAGGCATTTATAGCTTCACTTTTTATGTATTATGCATCAAAGTGTATTTTTTCTTTTAATTTTTCGATATATTTAAGGTTAATACTTTCTCTTATTATATCTTTTATGATGTATGCGCTTCTTTCGTATGTATTAGGCTCGAAAGAATTAAAAGCATCTAGTAAGTTATTTTTAAGTATTAAAGATAAGTTTATAAAAAATTAAGTAATTTTTGAAAAAAGTTAATTTTGTTATGGCAAAAGAATTTAAAGATAACAAAGAAAGTGAAAAAGAAAATAATACTTTGGTTAATAGTAATATGACAGATAATTTTACACATTTATTTAATTTATTAAATAAGAAAGATTATCCTAAATTACGAATAAAAATTGATGAAGTTTTAAACCTAAATATTGATAATCTATCTACAAAAATTTATGCAAAATTAATAGAAATATTTTTAAACCTTGAAGAAAATAAGCTTCCAAGTTTTGTATTATTAGCTCCATTTGGTGAAGTTTGTGAAAATATAAAAAAATTATTCACAGATTGTAATCAAGGAAGTGGAGAAAGTAAGAATATTAAAGAAGACGAGCTAAAAGAGTTCATGCGATTTGGAAGCGAACTTTATAAAAAATTTCATGATAATTTACTAAGCTTAAATGAAGATAATTTAATTAATATTTTAAATAAATATGAATATATTTTTATAAATTTTAAAGTACAAGAAGATAAAAAGTATGTAAATTCTAATATTCCTGTTTCAAAAAGAGTAAAAGAATATGTCGATGAGGTTACTTTAGCTAATCAATTTACAAATAATAAGAAAAGAAAAAGAATTTTTAAGGGGGCTTTGTCTTTTATCATTATTCTAGGCTTGGTAGCAATTTATATGAATGAGACATTTGGTTTTAGAAAAGTCAAAAAGCCAGATTTTATAAGTTTAGAGGATATAGATTATAAGGTAAATTTAGATAAAGGTGTTACGGAGAAAATCGAAAAAAAAGTTACTTTAAATGAAAATAAGGAGGTAGAAGAAGTTAACGGTAAAAATCTTGATAAGAATGTTAATAAAAAGAAAAATGAAAATATTTTCTCGATTGGGATGTATGAAATTATAAAGCCTGCTCCAGTTAGAATTGCGCCAAAAAAGGATTCAAAAGTTATAGGGAAATTCAATATCGGAAATAGAATTAAAGTTGTAGGAAAAGAAGGCAAATATTACAAGATTGCATCAAAAGATGATAAACATTTTGGTTATGTTCCACTTAGTCATTGTAGGTTTATAATTAGTGATAAGTAATGAGCAAGTTACTTTCTAATATCTGGTAAATGAAAATACATAAGGATATCCCTTAAAGTATTTATACTATTTTTATTTTAAAAATATGTTAGTTT
>CAKMMH010000014.1 GCA_927798255.1 uncultured bacterium
AGTACGGTGAGCATTGACTAGCCCTCGGATAACGACGTAATTTTCGATGCATCGTTAATTTTTACGCTAATTCTTGTCAGAGAGAGCATAAACTCCAGGCAACTTCTTCCCCTCTAGAAATTCAAGACTAGCTCCACCACCTGTTGAGATATGAGTCATTTTACTTGCAAGACCTGATTTATTAACTGCAGCAACTGAGTCACCGCCACCTATGATACTTGTACAATCTGTATCTGCGATAACTTGAGCGATTGCAAATGTACCTTTTGCGAAAGCTGGCTTTTCAAACACGCCTGCAGGTCCGTTCCAAACAATAGTTTTTGCTTGTTTGATTGCTTCTGAGAAAAGCTGAACTGATTTTGGTCCGATATCTAATCCCATATCATTATCAGATAAAGTATCTACATAAGCGCGTGGTTCTTCTGCATCAAAGTTATCAGCAACTGCGTGATCTACAGGAAGTAATAACTTAACACCTTTATCTTTTGCTTTTTGTAAAATTTCATTTGCTAAATCAAGTTTGTCATCTTCAACAAGGCTCTTTCCAACATTTTGTCCTTGTGCTTTTAAGAAAGTGTAAGCCATTGCACCACCAATTATTAGTGTATCAACTTTATCAAGAAGATTTGTTATAACTTGAATTTTATCAGAAACTTTTGAACCACCTAAGATTGCAACAAATGGACGTTCTGGATTTTCTAGCGCTTTTGAAAAATAATTAATTTCTTTTTCCATTAAGAAACCAGAAGCACTTTGAGAAAGATATTTATTGATACCAGCAGTTGAAGCATGTGCTCTATGAGCAGTACCAAAAGCATCATTAACGTAAACCTCACCTAAAGAAGCCATATCTTTTACAAATGAATCAATTTTTGCTTTTGTATCATCGTCTTGTTTTGCGTATTTATCTAATAGTTCTTCTTCCTTATGGAAACGAGTGTTTTCAAGAAGTACAACATTACCGTTTGTTAATTTATCTACAGCATTATGAGCTTCAGCACCTACGCAATCATGAGCAAACTCTACATGTTTTCCAAGAAGCTCTTCTAAGTGTCTTGCAACAGGGGCAAGCGTAAATTCATTATTTACTTCCCCTTTTGGGCGTCCTAAATGGCTTAATAAAATAAGTTTTGCGCCGTGATCTAATGCGTATTTAATTGTAGGAAGTGCTGCTGTCATTCTTGTATCATCAGAAACTTTTCCATCTTTAATAGGAACATTAAAGTCAACTCTCATTAAAACTTTTTTTCCATCTAATTTTAAATCTTTTATTGATAATTTATTCATAAAACACTAACCCTTTTAAAATAAAGCCTCTAGAAAAAAGAGACTTTTTAAACTTAAAAATACTTTAAAACAATATTTATATTATAAATAAAGTTGTTAAAAATTTCACTAGCATTTATGTATTTTACTTTCTTAATTTAATTTTTAATTACTAAAACTAGTTTAAATACATAAGTCTAACGCCTTGCTGACTTCTGGAAAAGAAGCTAAGGCTTTGATTTAAAAGTTTTTTAAATTCTTTTAGTTTATTTTCTGTATAATATAATTTAGGCATTTCGTTTTCGCCTAATTTGATATTTAATTCTTTAAACATTGCAACTGAAGCATCATTTATTCCACCAATTTCATCAATAAGATTAGCTTCTTTTGCCTTAGTTCCTATAAGGACTCGCCCATCTGCTACTTCCCTTAATTTATTAACATCAATATTTCTTGCTTTTGCAACATCTTGAATAAAATCTTCATGAATAGTATTTGACATATTTTGCCAATATCCTCTCTCTTCATCTGTCATATCTCTATAAGGAGAACCAAAGTCTTTTAACTTTCCAGATTTAACTGTTTCAATTTTTAAACCAAACCATTCTGATAAATTTTTAAAATTTACAAATTGAGATATAACACCAATTGATGCAGTCATAGTACCTTTTTGTGCATAAATTTTAGTACATGGTGCTGAAACATAATAACCACCAGAAGCTGCCATTGAATCCATTACCGCGTAAATTGGTTTCTTACTTTTAAGTTTCAATATAGTATTATAAATATCTTGAGATGGTGCCACTGCTCCGCCTGGAGAGTTTACTTTTAAAATTATTCCTTTAAATTTTTCATCAGAAGAAAACTTATAAAGCTTTTCTACGACATCTTTTGAATCCATGATGATACCATTTACATCAATAACAGCAACAAGATTTTTTTCTTGAGGAATAATATTTTCAGTATTAATTGTTTTTGAAGATGCCATTAAAACTGATAATATTAAAATTGGTACGACAACAAAAAATACGATAATTACCGTTATAAATTTCATTAACCAAACAAAATATTCTTTCATAAACATCACCTGTTAAAAAAATATATCTACTATTTACTTGTAAATTTTTCATAAAGTTGAGCATACTCTATATCTAATGCATCAAATCTTCTCTTTAAAATTACATATTGATTCTTTTCTAAATTATGAGCTTCTGTTAATTTCTGGGTTTCTATTTGGGTTTCAACTAGTCTATTTTTAATTTCCAGTATTTCATCTTTTAAATTATCTTCCATTTTAACTTCACTCACCATTCTTTCAATTTCTTGAAGATTTTCCTGGATTTTCAAATTTAAAGACTCATTCTTAATTTTAATTTCTCTCTGTTTTCCATCAAGGATATCAAGCTCTTTTTTAACTTCAATATTACTAGCATCTAACTCTCTTTCTATTTCCTCAAGCTCTCTTAATCTTCTATCAACAGTATCTTGTTCGGCTTGGGTTAAAGACACCCTACCTTTTTCTAATTTCAATGTTTTATTTGCTTTTAATAATTCTTTAACCTTTCCTTTTAATTCTTCAAATGGAACTAATTGTGACATTAATGAATCTGCTTTTTGTTTAACTAAATCAATTGAAGATAAATTTTCCTTTAGCTTTGCATTAAAACCTTGAACGATCAATCGTTTCTTTAGCAAAATACAAAAAACGACCGCAGATACAATTATTGATTCTAATAAACCAAAAATAATTATTAAACTCATAAAATATCACCAAACATTAAAAACTACTTTTTATTCAGGTATAATACCTCTACTAAAATTAAATATTTCAACCCCCTTTATTTCCATCTTCTTGTTTATTATCTGAAGCTTCTTGACTTTGATTATCATTGTTATTAGCATTTTTTACTTCATTATTTTTAACATTTTCGGTTACTTGAGAATTGCCCTTATTATCTTGATTATCAAATAAATTTTTACTAGCGCTTTCTGTTTCACCTTCTACATTTACATCACTAATAGACGTAACATTTTCATAATTTATCTCATCTTGTTTTTCTTTATCAGTTTCATTACTACTATCATTATCATCTTCATCATCCATAAAAACAAAACTTGATGTATCGACTTCCTGAACCTTTGATTTTTCTTCAAGACTTTTAATCTTATTTAAAATATCATCTGAAACTTTATAACCTGATATATCAAAACTATTCTTTTTACTAGAATTTTTCTTAAAATATAGTAAGACCATCACTAATAAAACTAGATTAAATAGCAAAACTGCTAAATGTTCAATAATAAAGTTTTCCCCCTTAGGTAACTCTTCTTGTTTAGGTTCAACTTTTTCTTCATCTTTAACTTGAGCAAGAGTTTCAACTTTTTCCGGCACAGTTTCTTTAATATTCATAAAATTTAAAGATTGACTTTCATAAGATACATTCTCACCACGTTGATCAATTCCTGACAATGTAGCATAAATTGTATACTCACCATCTTCTTTTAAATACCTTGATGAACTCACTAGTATATTATCATTATCTTTATCTCTTATAAGAGGAATATCGAATTTTTTATTAAGTTTCTCAGCAATTAAATTAACATTTATAACTTTTAATGCCAACGCATCTTCGTTTAATTTCACCTTAAACATTGTAGTCTTATCACTTTGAGCAATAGGATCTTCTAGTGAAATTAATCTTGATTTTACGACAAACGGTATTTTTTGATGTCGTTCAAATGTAGGGGTTTTTATAACAATCCAAAGCTCATACTCACCAGGTGTTTCAATTTTTACATTCGCAGAGAATATTCCATCTAACGCAACCTTATCTGCACCTGTGCCGTCATCATTTAAAACTCCTCCACCAGTTGGAGCAGATACTCTATCTGTAGGAGTTATTTTGTAAGCAACAGTTGCAAGTTTACTAATCTCTGGAAGCATTAATGGTTTCTTTCCATCAAAAACCCTAGCTTGAAGTAATGTATCTTCGTTAACATCAACACTATATGGCCAGAAAGTTGCTAATTTTAATCTTGTCAATACTGTAGCAAAATCATCTTTTGAAATAGACCCTACAAAATTCCAAAGTCCTGGCTCAGGCTTACTTACAGTTATGATTTCAAATTTACTTCCTGAAAACCACTTAATATCATCATCATGTCTAACTTTAATAATCTTTTTACCAGACGGTGAAATTATAACGATATCCTTATCATCTCTAACATTTAAATAGAATGTCGCTTCATCAACTTGCCCGTCGATTCTTAATCCTTTTTCACTTATTGGTAAAATTTGAGGTTTTTGAACTGCTAAAAACAATTTAGAAAATGATTCATGTATTGTATCGGCACTTGGAGTATACCAAGAAAGCGCCCCTGTGCTATCTGCTAAACCTTTTAAGAAATCTTTATCGGCTTCATCACTAAATGATAAGGTATAAAGTTTTATATCATTAGCATTTAATTCCGGAATTACTTTTTCTTGTAAATTTTTTAAAGCATCTTCCTTGCTAATAATATTTTCATTTGGCTCCATTTTTCCATCTGAAAATAAAATAATAACATTTTTATACTTTTCATTTTTAGCTTCAGTACTATTATCACTTTCTTTTATTAGTTCAAGTGCCTTATTAATTGCATTATATAAATCTGTATATAAGCCTGTATTCTCTATCAAAGACAAACCTTTTAACAAAGTACCAAGTCCATCTTTATTAAAATAGGCTTGTTTCATTAAGACTTTAGTCGTATCTGAAAATTTTACTATCGAAATCTTATCACCCTCTTTTAAGAATTGTAAAAAGAGTCTAACACCTTCATCACGAAGTCTTGTAGGATCAGTCATATTCATACTTCCAGAGGTATCAAGAAGTAAGATAACATTTAAATTTGAACTATCAATGGATAGGTTTTTAGAATTTTCGTTCTCATTTTGTTCTAATTGTTGTTCTTTTTTCTCATTATTTCCCCTAGAATTTAAATCTTTGTCTATAATATTATCAAAACCTAAATCAAAATTTGCATTTTTTTGAGAATCGTCTTGAGTATCGTTTTTTATGCTATTTTGCGCCTCATCTGTTTTAGCTGCAGCATTATTATTAGTATTGACTACAGCATTTTCAGTTGTATTTTGAATTTGTGGATTTTCTAAAGTAGGTGTGTCAACTTGATTAGCATCATCTGCAAACAAATTATTAACAACAATTGTATAAAAAACAAAAAATATGTAACTTGGTAATTTAACAAAATGCATATAAACATAAAATAAAATAGTAAAATCCTACTAGTCTCTTTATTTTAATATAGTTTATAAATAAGCAAAAGGTGGTTTTTTTAAAAGATTTAAAATGGTAAGAGCGCATAATTGTTAAAAATTTCCAACAAGTCTATTTATATGATTTCTTAAATTATCTAGCTTTCTATATTCTAGAGCGCTTGCAATATGGTGTTCTAAAATTAAAGGAGCGTCTTCTAAATCTGCTATAGTTCGTGCTACTTTTAAGATTTTCACATAGCTTCTTGCGCTAATTTTTAACTTAAATGAAATGTCTTCTAAAAATCTTAAAGAATTTTGAGCAGTATGCTTATTTGATATAAGTTCTTCCCCTGTTAAATCAGAATTTAGCTTTTTTTGCCTTTGAAACTGTAAATTTTTAACCTCTATAATCTTTTCTCTAATATTTACGTATGATTTTTGGGCACTTTTTAAATTTTTAACATTAGAAAGCTCAACTTCTTGCATTTCTACATGTAAATCTATCCTATCTATAATTGGCCCTGAAAGTTTATTTATATAATTTAAAATTTGTGCATTTGTGCAATGACATTTGGTAGTTTTTGAGAGAAAAAAACCACAAGGACAAGGATTCATAGCAGCAAGAAGCTTAAAATTTGCAGGAAGCCACACTTTCATTTTACTTCTTGAGATATTTACAAAGTGGTTTTCCATAGGTGCCCGTAGAGATTCAAGTGCCGAGCGTTTAAACTCTGGAAATTCATCTAAAAATAAAACCCCGTTATGCGCCAAGCTTATCTCACCAGGCTTTGGGTTGGAGCCTCCTCCTATTAGCCCAGCTTCACTTATATTATGGTGAGGGCTTCTAAAAGGGGCTTCGCCTAAAATAATATTTTTGATTGGTTGATTAGCGATGCTATGAATTTTTACAGTTTCTAAAATTTCTCTTTCAGAAAGGTAAGGCAAAATTGAAGGCATTCTCTTTTCCTCAAAGCTCATATCGGGCAAAATAGTCGGCAGTCTTTTTGCAAGCATACTTTTCCCACACCCAGGGCTTCCTATCATTAAAAGATTATGGCCGCCACTTGCACAAATTATAAGTGCCTTTTTTGCTTGTTCTTGTCCCCAGACATCATCGATACTTAATAAATTTGAACTTAATAAGCCTTTATTTTTAAGGTCACTAGTATCTATTACTTCACCTTTATTTATAAAATTCAGGACATCTTGAAGATTTCTTACAGGTACAACATTTATATTTTTTATAAGTTTTGCTTCTTGATAATTTTTTATAGGAACAATTACTGTTTTAATATTATTTTTCTTTGCTTCAATTACAAGAGCAACTGTTCCTTTAATAGAATTTATTTCACCATCTAAAGAAAGTTCTCCGTGAAAACTAATATTATCTAATTTTTCCTGTGAAAGCATCCCCTTTGATGCCATAAGAGAAATAGCGATAGCTAAGTCAAGGCATGAACCTTCTTTTGGAATATCTGCAGGAGCTAAGTTTATAATTATTTTTTTAGGAAGAATTATTCCGTAACTTTTTAACGCAGAGGTTACTCTTTCTTTTGATTCTTTTACTATACTATCTGCAAGTCCAATTATAACAAACTTTTCTTTTTCATTATTTTCGCAAATTGCTTCAACTTGTATTTTACTAGCATCAACACCACAAATTGAACTTGAACTAACCTTTGAAATCATAGTCAAATCTCTTAAAAAATAAACACATTAGGTTTATCGAAAGTTGATAAGAGAAAAGTGCGTTAAGAGTATAACAGAGGTTAGGAAACAGTGTTAAGCCCTAGGGAGTAGGCTTCAAGGACAAAATATCCCGCAAGGGATAATAAAGGGGGTGTACGCAACCGGTGCTAGGGTGGGTGAAACAATATTGCGATTAGCAATATTGCGAGTCTACCCCATTATATTGTGAGTCTACCTCATTATATTGTAATCCCACAAAATCCGACCCCCGCTAGGTGTTCAGTAAAAAATTATTTTAAAAATAACTATCTAAAATTATAATTTGTATTTCCGAAACTATCTGTATGTGAGTTTATATTAATACGATTATTACCAATTCTTCCGTACGTGTTTGAATTTCCAAAACTATCTCTATATGTATTCGTATTCAAATTTTGATTACCTATTCTTCCATATGTATTAGTATTTCCAAAACTGTCTGTGTGAGAATTAGTATTTATTCTATTATTACCGATATTTCCATAAGTATTGGTATTTCCAAAACTATCAGTGTGAGAATTAGTGTTTATTCTATCATTACCAATTTTTCCATAAGTGTTAGTATTTCCAAAACTATCTGTATGCGACGTAGTATCAACTCTGTTTCCATAACCATCTGTCCCGTAACAATGCGTATTTCCAAAAGTATCTCTGTTACAAGTTACAGCCGAAAATGCATTATTTACATAAAAGAATAATGCTAAAAAGATAATATTAAAAATTACTGTATTATTAATTCTATTTGTCATAATTGTCCCTTTTTAAAAATTAAAAATTATGGTGAAATTTATAACACTACCTCAAAATTTAATAAAATTAAAACATAACATGCTAATTTAAACACATTTTAACCACCTTTCCGCCATTTTCCCCACTTCCTGGGCCCATCTCAATAATATAGTCAGAATTTTTTATAATATCCTCATCATGCTCGATTAATAATATTGTGTTATCTTTTGCAACAAGAGTGTTAAAACACTCATTTAGCTTTTCTACATCATAAGGATGAAGCCCAATGCTAGGTTCATCTAAAATAAAAAGCGTATGTCCCTTTCTTGAAAGCGCAAGCTCTTTTACAAGTTTTAATCTTTGAGCCTCACCTCCTGACAAAGTCCCAGAAACTTGCCCAAGTTTTAAATACCCAATTCCTATCTTATTTGCAAAATAACACATCTCATAAATTTTCTTATGATTTCTTAAAATATCTTTTACTTCATCAAATGTTAAATTTAAAAAATCATACGCATTATACCCAAGATACCTAATACTTAATGTATCTAAATTAAACCTTTTCCCCTCACATACAGGACAATCCACTGTGGCATCTGGCATAAAACTCATCTCAAGTTTCTGTACTCCACTTCCTTTACAATAAGAACATTTTCCTTTCCCCGCATTATACGAAAAATACGATGCATTAAATCCTCTAATTTTTGCATCATTTGTAGAGGCTAAAAGCTTTCTTATCTCATCATAAATTCCTAAAAACGAAGCAGGAGTCGAACGAACATTTTTTGCAATAGGACTTTGGTCAACAAGAAGTACTCTATCAATTTCCTTTTCAAGCATAATCTTATTATCTAAATATTCATACTCATTTTTACTTTCACTAAATTTTCCATTTTTAAATGTTTCAAAAATGATGTCATTTACAAGAGTGCTTTTTCCAGCCCCACTTACGCCAACTACTGTATTTATCGCATTAAATAAAAACTCACACTTTTCATTTTTTACATTATGAAGCACTCCCGTTTTAACTTTTATTTTTGGTAATTTTAAACTAACTTCATAATCTTTCTTTAATTTCTTATTTTCATTTTCTACCAAATATTGATGAGTAATTGATTTTGAAGTCTTTAAAAAATCTTTTAATGGTTCATTTGCAATCACCTCACCACCATTTTTTCCCCCCATTGGGCCTATTTCAATTATATGGTCAGCCTTTAAAATTGTATCTTTATCATGCTCTATAACTAAAAGTGTATTTTGAAGCGCTTTTAAATTATCAAAAATCTCTAGCACTTTTTTATTGTCTTCTTTACATAGTCCAATACTTGGTTCATCAAATATATAAAGTGCATTTGTTAAATTTGCCCCTAAACTTGCAGATAACCTTAAACGCTGATACTCACCTCGAGACATACTCCCCGCGTCTCTATTTAGCGGAATATCCCCAAGACCGATGTTATTTAATAATTTTAATTTTTCTAAAAGCTCATCTAGAACTATTTTTGCTATATCTTTTTTAGTTTCATCAAATGAAAAATTATTAAAAATTTCTAAAAGCTCTTTACTATTTAAACTTGAAAGCTCTGCTATATTTTTTCCATTAATTAACACTTGGAGTCTTTCTTTTTGAAGTCTTGTTCCATTACATTTTGGACAAACTTCACCTTTTTTAGTAACTCCTGTTCCTTTGCAAGTTTTACAAGCCCCACGTTTTGAACTAAATGAAAAATCTTCTGGATCTAATTTTAAGGAAGAATATCCACAAATTGGACAAGCCATATTTTTGTTAAATACTTTTTCTTCATGTTTTGAATTTAAAATTATAAGTTTATTATCTCCTAAAGATAACGCTTGCTCTACTAGCTCTCTTATAATATCTATAGGAACATTTTTTGGTATAAATTCCCCTATTACATAATCAATACTATGAACTTTATATCTTTCAAGCTCATTTAAAAACTTTGAAGGAGCTCCTACCATACCATCTACTCTAACACTTGTTAGCTCAAGATTTATTGCTTTTTCTAGAATGCTATTATGATTTCCTTTTTTCTGATTAATTATAGGGGCTAAAATTTTTATTCTTTCTTCATCAAACTTTTTAATTTCTTTAACAAAATCATCAATTGAAAACGAACCAATTTTTTCTTTTGGATGTTTTTTACAATATTGATCTCCAGCCTTTGCAAAAAGAAGTCTTAAAAAGCTATAACTTTCAGACACTGTGCCAAGAGTTGAAGTAGAAGATGGCTTTGCTATTTGTTGCCCTAAAAATATTACAGGTGGAATATTATCTATTAAATCGACTTCTGGCTTTTTAAGCCCTTTTATAAAAAACCTTGCATAAGGCGACAAGCAATCTATAAAATTTCTCTGCCCTTCTGAAAAAATTATATTTTTGGCAAGCGTACTTTTTCCACTTCCTGAAACTCCAACAAGAGAAATCATTTTATTTAGAGGTATATTTAAACTTATATTTTTTAAATTGTGCTCCGTGGCATTTTTAATAATAATTTCATTTTTATAAAGCTCTTTGTTTTTTTTAAAATTTTGGTTTAATTTTCTAAAATCAAACACTTCATTATTTTCTTTATTTATCCCATTATAAACGACACTTCCGCCGTTTTCTCCACCGCCCTCACCTAGCTCTAAAATATAGTCTGCATTTTTTAAAACCTGCTCATTATGCTCTATAAGTAAAATTGTATGACCTTTTTTAATAAGAGAGTCAAAAAGCAAAATTAAATTATTAATATCTGTTGGATAAAGCCCCGTAGTTGGTTCATCAAAAATAAATAGAATTCCTTTTTCTTCTTTATTTGATTTATTGTTTGCAACTGTTAAATATGGTGCAAGTTTTAATCTTTGAGCCTCACCTCCTGAAAGCTCTGAAAGCGGATGTCCTAAAGTTAAATAGGAAAGTCCTAAAGTTTTTAATGTATCAATTATTGATACAATTTTTAAACTATCACTAAAAAAATTTACTGCTTCATCTAAAGGCATATTTAAAATATCATCAACATTTTTTCCTTTATACTCTACCTTTAAAATTTTTTCTTTAAATCTTTTTTGAAGACAAGTAGGACAAGGGATAAACACATCTTCTAAAAATTGCATATCCTCTTTTAAATATCCCATTCCTTTACACTCAGGGCATCTTCCTCCATCGACATTAAAACTAAACTCACTTTTTGTAACACCTATTTCTTTTGCACCTTCAGTGCTGGCTAAAAGTGTTCTTATTTCGTCCCAAATTTTTGTAAAACTTGCAATGTTTGAGCGAGGTGATTTCATAATAGGAGCTTGTGAAACAACCAAAACATCGGAAAATTTTTCAAAACCACTAATTTGTTTTGCATTAACTTCAAAATTTTTAAGCGTTTTACTATTTTTATAATTTTCATAAGAATCAAAAATTACATTGCTTGCAAGAGTGCTTTTCCCGCTTCCTGAAACTCCACAAAGTACATTTAAAACATTTATTCCTATTTTTACATCAATATTTTTTAAATTTCTTGCATTTGCTTTTTTGATAGTTAAAAACTCTTTTGGTTTAATTTTTTTTCTTATGTCTTTGTTTATCGCATCTTCAAATTCGTGAAAGTTCCACTTAGTAGTATCTCCATTAAATACTATTTTTCCACCATTAATTCCTCCCCCCTCACCAAGTTCTGTTAAGTGCTCAGAAGATGCAATAATTAATGGGTCATGTTCTAAAACCGTTACAGTGTTATTTTTCTTTTTTAAATCGTAAATTACTTTTATTAAATTTTTAGTATCTTTTGCATGAAGCCCAGAAGATGGTTCATCTAAAATAAAGTGTGTGTTAGAAAGAGGTGAGCCAAGGGCAGTTACAAGATTTACTCTTTGAGTTTCCCCGCCTGAAAGAGTTTTTGCTTGTCTTTTAAGTGTTAAGTAAGAAAGCCCTAAATTTAAAAGTATATCTATTCTTGAAATAATTTGATTTACAATTTCTTTTTGTTCTAATGTTAATGATTTTTTAGCATCTTTAAAGTTTTTATTTAGAAAATCTAAAATAAAATTTTTAAGTTTTATAACCTCAAGCTCTTGCAAATCAGGATAAGTAAAATTATTTATTTTATAAAATAAACTTTGTTCTTTTAGCCTTGTTCCATGACATTTTGGGCACTCTGATTCTTCTTGATACCTACTTAAAAACACTCTCACATGCATTTTGTAAGTTCGTTTTTTTAAGTAATCAAAAAAAGGCTTAATACCACAAAAACTTCTATTTTCTTCAAAATAAATTTTATCTTTATCTTTTTCATTTAGTTCTTTAAAAGGAATATCCGTAGGAATTTTTTCTTTTTTACAATATTTAAATAATAATTCTTTTAAATCAGTAGTGGTTGGCGTCTCAAAAATACTGACGGCGCCTTCTTTTATGCTAAGTTCTTCCTTTACTGCCTTTTTATAATCAATACTTAAAATATTTCCAAACCCATTACATTCATCACAAGCTCCAAGAGGATGATTTGATGAAAAGAGTGCAGGAGTTGGAGGTGGAATTTTAAAATCAATACACTCACATGTTGGATTTTGAGAATACGAATATTTGCTTTCTAACTTATTATTTTTAAATTCAAAAATTTTTGTAAATCCTAAAGAGAGTTTATAGCTTTCTTTAATACTTTCTATTAATCTTTTTTCCTTACTTTCTGCAAATGTCAAAAATCTATCTACAGCTAAGTATATATAATTTTCTTTATCAAGCTTTACTTCTTCATCATTTTCAACAATTTTATTTAAACTAGTATCGAAAAATTTTAAGAAGCCTTGTTTTTTAAGTTCTGCTATAAAATTATTTTTATCTTTTTTATTTTTAATTTTTATGGGAGCAATAATTAAAAAATAATTTTCTTTATTGTTATCATTTTTGTTATCTTTATATTTATTAATTAAAAACTTTGCTAATTTTTCTCCCGAGAAATACTCTAATTTTTTACCGCATACTGGGCAATATGCATCAGCAAAATTTGCAAAAAAGATTTTTAAATAATCATTTAAGTGTGAGAGGCTACCAACTGTAGATCTAGAGTTTCTAATTTTTGTTTTTTGTTTTATAGCAATTGACGGGCGAATATTTTCAATCTTTTCAAAATTTCCTTTTTGAATGTTACTAAAAAACTGTCTTGTGTATGATGAAAATGTTTGAATATATTTGCTTTGTGAGACGCTGTGAATTGTGTCATAAGCAAGAGAGGATTTTCCAGACCCCGATTTTCCAATAATTAAATTTACACTATTATGTGGAAGCTCTAAGTTAATATGCTTTAAATTATTAGTATAAACATCTGTAAGTTTTAAGTTTTTTGTCATAATAAGTAATATTTTATCTTTAAAAAATTAAAATTCTAGTATTTTAGAGGACATTTTATAAAGTTTTATTATAACTCCGAGAAAGTGCATAATATGTTATAATGTCGTAAAAAGAAGTTCATAAAACTTTAAGAGGTATATGTCAGAATTTTCTCACGACTCAAACGATCCAAATAACCCTACAAGCGCAAAAGAGGTGAATACTAACATAAACAATTCCTCTGATTATTTAAAAACCACCTCATCACTTCCAAAAACTCCTGTTTGCAATATTGGAATTTGTGCCACTCCAAGACAAGATTTATCTAATAGAAAATAAAGAAAGACAAAATATAGAAACAATTACAAATCATTATAGAAGAATTCCTTTAGATAATAGATTAAAAATAGCAAATGGAACTTTCACAAGGAAAAGTAAACTTTTATGTAAAGATAGTAGTATATTACTTCAAAATTGCGAAGTAGCGAACTTATAAACTTAAATTGCCAATCCATGAAATCAATAAATCAACAAAAACTCCTAATCTATTGATTTTATTAAAGTTTTAAAAAATTCTTTCTTAAAGCATTTTTCTATTTTTTCCGATTAATTAAATATTAATCTTAAAAGTTATTCAATTATAAAAGGCAATATGAGATCTATAGACGATCGTAATAGAAATAACGGTGAGAGTAAAACAGGTCCCGATGAAATACTTTCATCAAAAGGAACGCTTGAGCATGTGGAACTTTCTCCTTACCAAGAACCAGAAATTCCCCACGCAAATACTGTTAGTATAGAATTTATCAATAATTTAAAAAGAAATTACGACGCTCTTGAACGTGAGTTTTTATTCGAATTAAATGTTAAACATACTGAGCAACAAGAAAATACTACTAAAAAACCTTTTTTTACACGCTTAAAGGAAAAAATCTTAGGAATGTACCAAGGTGATAGAAATTTATCATCTTTAGATAAGGAAATTAACACAAAATTAAAAAATTTAGAGAGGGTATATAACGAATTTTTACAATTTACAACTGAAGGGGAAACTTATTCACCTGCAAGTTTTTTATTATCGCAAAACGACACTCGAATTATTTGTATACAGACTTTCACAGTACCACAGAAAAAAGATCCTGAATTATTAGGAATAGTTTTTACACCTGACTACCAGCCTCCTTGCTTTAATAAAGTGCTAAAGATTAAAACAAAAGAACCTAAAGCACCTCCAAATCTAGAAATTTTAAGAGAAATGCTCAGCGCTCTTAACACTTCAAAGGTATAATTTTTATTTAAAATTTGATATACTTTTAAAACAAAATATATAAAATTTAATATGAAAGACACAACATTATATCAAAAAATTAAAAAACTAATTGAAATATCTGAAGAATCAAAATTTATTTCTTATGATGAGAGATTAAATCTTGATAAAACTTACCCAAAGCCTAGAAAAACCTGGGAAATTGTTCATACCGTAAAAATTAATGATGGAAATTTAGTATTTAGAGAGTCTACTCCTCTTGCAGCTATTTATATTACAGGTGGATATCAGTTAAAAGAAGCTGACGAGCCAAGATACACTATAGAGCTTCGCCCAGAGGGGTGGGACGCTATAGAAATTGTTGACCCATTTAGAATTACATCTGAATATGCAAATAAAGAATATGAAATATTAGCTGAAGGTGATTTAGCAAAAGATTTAGTAAAGCAAGTACAAGAAAAGCTTTATATCTATAATAGCCATGCAAAAGAAGAATTTAAACAAGTTGTGATAGAAAAGCTTGAATATATAAAAAAACATATGCAAGAAACAAATGGTATCTGGAAAAAAAGAGAAGATGCCCAAGCTATGATTTATTCCGCTACTTTTGATGATATCATGCTTCATATTTGTAAAGAAAAGACTCAGTATTCAGCAAACTACTTTATTTACGCAAAAAAGAAACAAATAGCAGTAAAAATTGATGATAGGAACTTAAGCTCAGAACTATATGATTTAATAGACAAGCTTTCAGAAGTTACAGGCCTAATAAATCTAGAAAAAGCACTAGAAGATTTAAGGCCAAAAGATGATAAAGATGACTGGGATTATTAAAAAATTAGGAAAACCCCTTACTGCAACGCTTATTAATGTTATTTTCTAACTCATCAAAAGCAGTGATGTAACTATTAATTATTCTATCTACAAGTAACTTTGCTGCATTTTCGTCATAAGTATGTGCAACACTATTTCGATCTGAGAGCATTGATAACCAAGAATTTTCATCGATAAAATCAAAAAATTTATAAGACATCTTTAAATATCCCTAGGAGAACCTGTCTTAGCTTCTGCTACACCTTCAAGTATTAAAAGTTCTTTTAATACTTTCCAAGAAAGTTCAAATTGAATATAAAATTTATCTATGATTCCACCCACAATAAACTCATTTGTTAAATCCTGATCTTTTGATAATCTTAATACTCGTAAATTTTTCTTAAAATTTTCAAATTTCTTCATAAATTAAAATACCCTCTTTGTTAACAGAATCTAAGAACTCCTTATTTAAATCACAGCCTAAATCTACGACATCATATGTTAATAGAGTATCAGTATAATCATTTACATCCAAGCGAAACATCCCAATATTTCCACCAAGAACAGCTAAATCAATATCACTTCCTCTTAAAAAATCTCCCCTTGCCCTAGAACCAAAAAGAAATACTTTTTTAACCTCATATTTTTGAGCAATATCAACGATTTGATTGATTATTTTTTCTTTTATACCAGAATTTTTAAAGAATTTTTCTACCATTTATTACTAATTACTATGATTAAAGTCATTCATATTCAATACAAGCGATTTTGCTATATAAATCCTTATTTTACTAGCATGATAAATCATTAGATATATTTTAATTTTCAAAAATTTACCTTTTACTCTTTTATTTTTTAAAATTATAAGGTAATATTTTAAATACATGATTTTTGGAAGAATGGCCGAGTGGTTGAAGGCACTGGTCTTGAAAACCAGAGACGTGAGAGCGTTCGGGGGTTCGAATCCCTCTTCTTCCGTTTTTTATTATCTGTTTAAGGGCGTTTTTATAAAAATCCCCTTCTTTTTTATATAGAGAGGTGGCCGAGAGGCTGAAGGCGCTCGCCTGCTAAGCGGGTATACCAGCAATGGTGTCGAGGGTTCGAATCCCTTCCTCTCTGTTTTTCTAATATTCTTTTTGTTTCAACTGATATTTGATCGATATTATTGTTTTGTAAGATTTTAACCTTCTAGTTTTAAATCTTCTTAATTAATTCTTTTTTCCCCATCTTAATGTATTAATCCTATTAATTTTAATTATAATATCAGGAAGCCCTAAAACTCTCTCTAATTTAGGCATCTATGCTAATGCATCAACGATATTATCTATTGCTCTTGGGGAATTTACACTAGGCTCAGTAAACACTACCGTTCTAATATTTGAATGTTTTATTACTGGTTTAAAATCTACTCCCTCAAAATTTCAATATTTAAATGTTAACACTTCTAAATCTTTAAAATTTCCTATTTCACAAAGACTATCTTGGAAATTTTCTGAGTTTGCTAGAAGAGATATGCCTCTAACAGTAGTTATTTCAATCTCATTTTTATCTCTAGAACAACCTTTTCGTACACCATCATAAGTCATATTAGCTAAGGTTCTTTCCTCTAAATATCCTTGCTTCATTTTCTCTTGAACACGCTCGAGTTGTGATGAACTTCTTTATTTTCGACAGTAAAACAATATGTGTTACTGAAATTAACTAGATTGTAACTGCTATTTGCTTTTTTGCTTTCTGAAATAATTTGATTACTAGACATAAATTCTCCGTTGATTTATATGGATTTATTAAATTTCATAATATTTAAATTATTTATATTTAGA